>NZ_JBSFBM010000076.1:0-21382 GCF_053592955.1 Micromonospora sp. NPDC002411
GCCCGGGTCTGGACCGCGAGACGCTGCCGGCGTCGCTCGCCGCCCGGGCCGTCCAACCCGGTGACCGGGAGTACGAGGGTGTGCGGCACACCTACAGCTGGAAGGGGGCACCAGCACTGGTGATCCGTCCGGAGACCGCCGCCGAGGTCGCCGAGGCCGTGTCGTACGTGCGGACCCAGGACGTCCCGTTGTCGGTGCGCAGTGGCGGGCACGGCATCAGCGGCAGGTCGACGAACGACGGCGGAATCGTCATCGACATGTCGAGGATGAACAGTGTCGAGGTGCTCGACCGGGCGAGTCGTCGGATCCGGCTGGAGCCGGGCGCCCGGTGGGGGCAGGTGGCCCAGGCGCTCGCCCCGTACGGCCTCGCGATGAGCTCGGGTGACTACGGCGACGTGGGCGTCGGTGGACTCGCCACCACCGCGGGCGTCGGATATCTGGTGCGTAAGCACGGTCTGACCATCGACCACGTCGTCGCCGCCGAGATCGTCACCGCGGACGGTCGCCTGCTCCGCGTGGACGACGAGCATCACCCCGACCTGTTCTGGGCCATCCGTGGCGCCGGCGGCAACTTCGGCGTCGTCACCGCCCTCGAACTGGAGGCGTACGAGGTCGACAGGGTGGTCTTCGCTCAACTCGTCGTCGACGCGACCGACGCCGCGCAGCTGCTCCGCCGCTGGGGTCAACTCGTCGAGGACGCGCCCCGGGAGCTGACGAGTTTCCTGTCCCTCTTCCCGGGCCGTCGGGGCAATCCGCCGATGGCTCAGGTCACCCTGGTCTACGCCGGTGACGACGTCGAGGCGGCCCAGTCCGCCCTGAGCCCGTTCCTGGAGATCGGACCGATCCTCGATCAACAGGCGCAGCTCGCGCCGTACCCGGCGATCGTCCCCCCGCCCGGCAACCAGCATCGAGGTCAGGGACTGCGCGACACCCGCAGCGGCCTGGCGCACCACATCACCCCGGAGGCGGCCGACCTGATGGCAAACATGATCAACTCCGGCGACGTGATGATCATGCAGGTCCGGTCCGTCGGCGCGGCGGTCAACGACGTGGCACGCGACGCGACCGCGTACCCGCACCGGGACCAGAACTTCTCGGTGCTCGCCGCCACGGTCGAGGACCGGAGGCGCCAGCTCGACAAGCTGTGGGCCGAGCTGTACCCGCACCTCGACGGCCTGTATCTCAGCTTCGAGTCCGACACCGACCCGGCGCGACTCCTGGATGCCTGGCCCGAGCCCACGCTGAGCCGACTGCGCGCCATCAAGGCCACCTACGACCCGGACAACGTCTTCAACCGGAACTTCCCGATCCCCCCGGCCGGCTAGAGCATGCCCGACAGGTAGTCCCGACGTCGCTGCGGTTCGAACTTCTCGATCGCGTACCGCAGCATCACCCGGGGCATGACGCGGTAGCGGCGGAGCAGGAACTCCTCCTCCGCCGCTCGGTCACGGTTGCCCACCTCGCGCAGCATCCAGCCCACCGCCTTGCGGACGAGGTCGTGCGGGTCGCGGAGGAGCTTGTCGCTAAGTCGGAAGGTCCAGTGGAAGTCGTCGGCCCTGATGAAGGCGAAGGTCGCCATGACGGCGATGCGCCGGTCCCACACCAGGTCAGACCCGGCCAGCCGATCCAGGACGCCGCGCTCCTTGTCGACGAGCCAGGGGCCGACGATGGACGGCGCGGACGAGTCCACCAGGTCCCAGTTGTTGAGCCGGCCGGTGTTGGCCAGGACGAGGCGGTAGATCTCGCCCCGTTCCTGCTCGTCGCCCTTGGCGAACTTCCGCACCAGGATGAGCAACGATGTCAGCCGCTCCTCGTGCACCTCGCCGTGCAACAGGTCCGTCGTCTCCACCAGGGAGAGGTCGCGCCAGTACCGGGCGGCAACCCGGCGCTGGTCGGGCACGGAGACGCCGATGGCCCGGTCGCCCTCGCCGTAGCCTCCGGGGACCATCTGCAGGAACCGGCTCGACGCCTCGGCGCGACGTGGGTCGGCGAGGCTGGCGAGATCTCGCCGGACGGCGACGCTCGTGGCCATGACGTGCAAGCTACCGCGACCGCCGGCGGTCACTGCGCCGCTGCCGGACGGCGAGTCACCCTACCCGCCGCAGACTGCCGCAAACCACGTCGTTGGGTGACGGGCCCGGGAATGGGTGCCGGCCCGAGGGGTACGGCCCCACCATGCTGAAACGAGCGGTGTGGCAGGGGTTGGCGGCGGGGCTGGTCGGGGCGGCGGTGATGACGGCCGCGGAGAAGGTGGAGCAACGGGTGACCCGCCGGCCCGACTCGTACGTGCCGGCCCAGGTGCTGGCACGGCTGGCCGGCCTGCCGGAGTCCTCCGGGCAGCAGCCCCGCTGGCAGAACCTGGCGATGCACTACGGTCAGGGCGCGGTGGTCGGCGTGCTGCGCAGTGTCATGGCCCAGGCCGGGCTGCGGGGCGTCTGGGCCTCCAGCGTGTTCACGGCGCTCCGACTGGCCAACGACCAGATCCTGGAGAACGCCACGGGGGTGGGGGCGCCCCCACTGACCTGGCCCCGCTCGGAACTCGCCATCGACGTGCTGCACAAGTCCATCTACGCGTTCGCCACCGGAGCGGTGGCCGACGCGCTCGCCGCCCGCGACGGCGCCGGGCCCGGGCAGCGGCACGCGGCGATGCGCCCCGGTCGCCACTCGGACGTCGGTCCCCTCCCGTACGAGGGGCGGCGGAACGGCCGGGTTCCGGCCAGGCCGAGATGAGGTCGGTGCGGCGGTAGCCGGTACGGGGAAGGGCCCTGACGGGGGCCCTTCCCCGAACGCCATCCGTCAGAGGTTGGCGAAGTGCTCGCGGTGGTCGTTGGCGAACTCGGCGAAGCTCCGCGGTGCCCGGCCGACGATCTGCTCGACGTGGTCGTTGGTGAAGTCGCCCCAGCCGGAGCCGTAGGCCGCCCGGTACTCGGCGAGGACCTCCGCTGACCACTCGTCGAGGCCCGCCTGGAGCAGGCTGTCGCGTACCTCGTCCGGGCTCTGCGGCGCGTACCGCACCGGCTTCTGGGTCGCGCGGGCGATGTCCTCGGCGGCCTGGTGCAGGGTGATGCTCTCCGGACCGGTGGGCGTGTAGATCCTGCCCTCGTGCCGCTCGGGTGCGGCGAGGATCGCCGCCCCGGCCGCGGCGATGTCCCGGGCGTCGATCAGACCGACCTTGGCCTCGCCGAAGAGCCCGTAGAGGTGTTCACCGGCCTTGGCGGCGAGCAGGTTCTGCATGAAGTGACTCGGGCGCAGGATCGTCCAGCGGATGCCGGACTCCTGCACCTCGGCGTCGGAGAGCGCGTGCAGGCGGCCGTTGCGGGTGGGCGCGTCGTGCGCGGCGCCGATCGCCGAGAGCCGGACGATGTGCCGTACCCCGGCCTGCCGGGCGGCCCACACCGCGTTCATGCTCTGGCTCGGCGCCGTCGGGCCCATCGGGGTCAGCAGCCAGAGCGTCGTCACGCCCTCGAACGCCGGGGTGAGGGTGCGGGGGCGGTCGAGGTCGCCGACGACGACGTCGACGCCGTCGAGCTGGGGGGCGCGTGCGGCGTCCCGCACGAGGGCGCGCACCGACTGCTGACCGGCGAGTTCGCGCAGCACCTCCCTCGACACGGTGCCGTTGGCTCCGGTGATCAGAATGGTCATTGTTGTCCTCCGGTCGGGTGGACAGCGGTCGGGCTGGCCGCTGGTCGACGCCCGCCACGTTATAGTCCAAAACTTGTACCGTCCAATGATTGGACTACTTTATGAAGCGCAGCACACTCAAGGAGCAGGAACCGGACCTCGGCATCCTGGCCGTGCAGCTCTCCGCGCGTGTCCAGCGGGAGATCTTCCGACGGTCGGCGGAGCACGGGTTCGGCGACGTACGGCCCCGACACGGGGCGGTCCTCGCCTACCTGGACGTCGAGGGCACCCGCCCCGGCGAACTGGCCCGGCTGGCCGGACGCAACAAACAGACGATGGGAGCGATCCTCGACGAGCTGGAACGGCTGGGCTACGTCCGGCGTACGCCCGACCCGGCCGACCGCCGGGCGAAGCTGATCGTGCCGACGGACCGGGGTCGCGAATTCATGGAACTCACCGACGGCATCGTCGACCAGATCGAGCAGAAACTTTCCGACACCCTCGGTGCCGAGCAGTACCAGACCTTCCGGGGCGCACTGGGCCGTGGCGTGGCGGCCCTCCCGGCAACCGGTCACGACACCGAGGGCTGAGACGGGGGTGGCCCGCCTCGCCCGCATGTGACGGCCCAGAGCGGGTACCCGGCCGTCGCTCACCAGCGGGACCTCCGGGTTCCACCGCCGTCAGCGCAGCCCGAGGAGCACCGACATGCCGATCGCCGGGAGGGCCCGACTCTCGCCGAGAGTCTCCCTGCTGCTCCTGGCGTCGATCCTCGTGTCGTTCCTGGCCGCGTCGGCCGCCCCGACCCCGCTCTACGGCACCTACCAGGAGCGTTGGCACTTCTCACCGGTCACGACCACCGTGGTGTTCGCCGTCTACGCGCTCGCGGTGCTGGCGTCGCTGCTCACGTTCGGCAAGTTGTCGGACCACGTGGGTCGCCGACCGGTCCTGGCGGTGGCGATCGTGGTGCAGATGCTCTCGCTCGTCGTCTTCATCTTCGCCAACGGCGTACCCACACTGCTGGTCGCCCGCCTGCTCCAGGGACTCGCCGCCGGTGCCGCCACCGGTGCCGTCGGGGCCGGGATGCTCGACATCGACCGCGCCCGCGGCACGCTCGCGAACTCCATCGCCCCCGGCATCGGCACCGGGAGTGGGGCCCTGCTCTCGGCGCTGCTCATCGACTTCCTGCCCGCGCCGACGCGGCTGGTGTACGTCGTCCTCTTCGTGGTCCTCCTGATCCAGCTCGTCGGTATCGCGCTGATGCCGGAGACGGTCACGCCGATGGCGGGAGCGCGACGCAGCCTGCGACCCGAGATCAAACTGCCACGCGCCGTACGCGAACCGCTGCTGGTCGTCGTCCCGGTGCTGTTCGCGGTCTGGGCGTTGGCCGGCTTCTTCGGGGCGCTCGGCCCGGCGCTGGTACGCAGCCTCATGAACACGTCGATCGTGGTTGGCGGCCTGGTCCTCTTCGTCTTCGCCCTCTTCGGGTCGATCGCCGTCCTGCTGATGCGCAACAGCGCCGCCCGGACCGTGATCCTGATCGGGATCGTCGCCCTCGTCCTGGGCATGATCGTCACGTTGGTGTCGGTCATGGCGGAGTCCGTCCCGGGGTTCTTCGTCGGCCTCGCGCTCGGCGGCGTCGGCTTCGGCGGGGGATTCCAGGGCAGCCTCAAGACGATCACACCACTGGTGGAGGCACACGAACGCGCCAGCGTGCTGTCACTGCTCTACATCGTCTGCTACGTCGGGTTCGGCCTCCCGACGGTGATTGCCGGCTTCCTCGTCGTGTACGCGGGCGGCCTGCCGCAGACCGCCGACGAGTACTCCGTCGCCGTCATCCTGCTCGCCCTGGTCGCCCTGTTCGGGGTGCGCCGAGCCACGAGGACCACCTAACCAGCAACACAGCGATCGGGAGGGGAACGCGATGAGCCCGAAGGGCGCCCAGAGCGACGCGAGCATCGAGAACGTCGACGTCAAACTCGAGGTGATCGTCATCCCGGTGTCGGATGTCGACCGCGCGAAGGAGTTCTACGTGCGCCTCGGGTGGCGGCTCGACCAGACGCCGCCCGGCATTGTCCAGTTGACGCCGCACGGCTCCGGATGCTCCGTCCAGTTCGGTCCGGGGCTCACCCCGGCGGCGCCCGGTTCGGCCATGGCGTACCTGGTCGTGTCCGACGTCGAGGCGGCCCGCAACGCCCTGGTCGCCGCCGGTGTCGAGGTGGGCGGGCTCTTCCACGTCAGCCCGGACGGCCCGGTCGACGGGCTGGACCCGGAGCGGCGCAGCTACGTCTCGCGCGCCACGTTCCGCGACCCGGACGGCAACACCTGGCTCATGCAGGAGATCACGACCAGGCTGCCCGGGCGCATCGAGGGTGGGCTGACGTCGTTCGGCTCGGCGAGCGACCTGGCGAGTGCCCTGCGGCGTGCGGCCGCCGCGCACGGCGAGCACGAGGAGCGCACCGGCCAGCGGGATGAGAACTGGCCCGACTGGTACGCGACGTACATGGTCAGCGAACAGTCGGGGGCCAAGCTGCCCGAGTGAGGATGGCCGGACTGTTGGCTGCGTCAGCGCAGCCCACGGACGAGGTTGTCGACCAGGGTGCGCGCGAAGTCCTCGGTGAGCGGGAGGTCGGCGATGAGCAGCCGGTGGTAGCAGGCGCCCCAGAGCTGGTCCACAACGGATTCCGGGTCGATGTCGGCCCGTAGCTGCCCACGGGTCATGGCCCGGGTGAGGGTGTCGACGGCCAGGGCCCGCCGGGGCCCGGAGTAGCGCTCCCGGTAGGCGGCGGCCAACTCCGGGTCGGTCTGCGCCTGCCCGATGAGTTGACTGATGACCCGCCCGGCGGAGGTGTCCCGGACGAGGTGGACGAAGGCGACGAGCTGGTCGGTCAGGTCGGCCACGATGTCGCCGGTGTCCGGGAACGCCAACGTGGGTGCGACGACGGTGAAGTAGCCGTCCAGGGCGAGCGCGCCCTTGGAGGGCCACCACTTGTAGATCGTCATCCGGCTGGCCCCGGCGAGCGCCGCGACCTTCTCGATGGTGAAGCCCGCCATGCCCTCGGCCAGCAGGAGACCACCCGCGGCCGTGAGGATCTCGGCCCGCACCTGGTCGGCGGGCCGGCGACCACGGCCCCGGCGGGGTGACGTGTGGGGGTCCGGGGTGAGCTGGGCCACTGGTCCTCCGAGCGGTCGTCGCAGGTGCACTTCCATCCGTACTCGCGAGGCCTGTATCCGTCGAAGCTCTCGCGCGTCCGGCCGCTCGTTATGTGATACCGCTCCGCCGCCGAGACGGGCGCTCACGTCAGTGCCTCGCGCCCGTGCGCCCGCCACCCGGTCCAGTCACCCAGCCCCGGCCGGGGGAGCCGGTCGGGCATCAGCCGCGCGTCCTCGCCCGTCGGCAGGACGAACCGGCGACTCCATGCGTCGCTGGCCTGCGCGTCCCCGCCGATGTCGCCCGACGGGTGCGCGCCCAGGGGCTCGACCTCTCCACTCCATCGCCACAACCTCACTCGTGTGATTATGGTCTGCGCAGTCGGTCTGGCAGCCACCACGCCGCCCCTAAGTCCACCCACGACTGCTCGTTAGTCAGGTGGTCGAACCTGCCTGCGTGCATGCGCCACCGCTACGGTCGCGGGTCCTGCATCACCATCCCTCTTCCCTCTGGCTTGCTCGTCACCCGGGCGGCCACCGCACCGCCCTCGGTTGCCCGGGGCCGGCACGGAGACGGTCAGGTGCGTCTGTGCGGCGTCGTGGCGGTGGCGGCCCGGCGGTGCACTGCGCTGGGCGGGATCGGCGGGAACGAACAGCAGCAGCGCGAGCGGCAGCCACAGCACGGTAGCAACCCGGTTGGCGGTTGTGCCGGGCAGACCAAAGGACGTGCCGAGCGCGACGGCGATCAACCCGTAGGCCAGGGCAAGGTCGGCGGCATTTCCTGCTCGCCGCAGCCGCGAGCAGCCGGCGATCAACGCGGCGAACACTGCCGTGTAGGCGATAACCCCGATCAGCCCGCCGGTGACGGCGGCCTCCAACCAGCCGTTGTCATAGGGAATCGAGAGCCCGGCAGCCCCGAATCCCACGATCGGTGAGTAGGTGATGACCAGCTCCCACCCGGTGACGACGGTCGCCGGACCGGCACCACCGAACCGGCCACCCGTGAACAGGTTGAGGTCGCCGCCTCCGGCAAACTGGGTCGGCAGGGTGATACCCAGCCGGCCCAGGTGTCCCCACGTCGCGGCGACCGCCGCGAGGTAGCAGACGACGACCATGATCGAATAGCGGGTGGCGCGACGGCCCGGCATCACGAAGAACTGGATGACCGCGACGGGCACGCCAACGAACAGGAACACTTTCGAGACGCTGAGCAGTCCACCAACGGTGATGGCGGCCATCGCGGCGATCAGGAGCACCGGCCGGTGACGCAGTCGGTACACGGCGGCGAGGGCGGCGACGCTGTAGAACTCACCGGCCTCGGCTGGCTGCACGAACACACCGGTGTACCGGCCCGTCTCGACCTGCTCCGCCCAGACACCGTCAGTGAGACCGCCGTCGTGCGACCACCACAGCGAGAGCCACGCCGACGCGTCGGTAGTCGTGGACAACCACGCCAGCGTCGCGTTCGCGCAGGCCGCGAACACCACGACTGTGCACACCGCGTTCAGTGTCGCGTGTCGCCGCGCCGGACTGACGAGCGTGACGACGGTGAAGATCACCGCGAACGGCAGCAGCAGGTTGTCGAACCCGGAGGCGGCAGAACCCGGCGCTCTGACGTACTGCACCTGGCTGGCGCCGATCATCCCCACGCCGAGCGCCGCAGCCTGCACCACCATCAACGACATGATGGACTTGGCTGCGCCGGTGGCCTGTGGTAGTTGGGTGACCCACGCCATCGACAGCAGCACCAGTAGTGCGATCCCATACACAGCCACCTGCTCGGTCCGCACACCAGCAGCCAGGTAGGGACCGAACGCCGCGCAGGCCAACAGGAGGCACGCCAGCGACGGCCGCGTTGATGATTCATCCAGGTCAGGCATAACAGGCGAAACCATCCGCTAGGCAACGTTCTGTGTCCGCCCAGTGACGGATGGTAGCGATGGTCTCACTCGACTTGCCGTGCCTGTCAGTCAATGCGCCACCCTTACTCGGTCGGGGTGGCGCGGAAGCGGTCACGCGCCCACGGAAGCAGTCAGGGTGGCCTGCCGCGCCCTTCAGGGGCGTCCGATTATATGGACAGGGTGTCTTCGTGGTGGTTATATGGACACGGCGTACACAGTGTGGCGACAACCGAAGGAGACGAGCGACATGGCGGGTCTACGACGGCGACAGTTGGGTGCCTCCGGTCCGGAGGTGTCGATCATCGGGCTCGGCGCGATGGGCATGTCGGACCTGTACGGGCCGGCCGACGAGGCGGAGAGCGTCGCGACACTGCACGCGGCCATCGACGCCGGTGTGAACCTCGTCGACACCGCGGACTTCTACGGGTCGGGTCACAACGAGATGCTGATCGGCCGGGTGCTGCGGGAACGTCGCCGCGACGAGGTGGTGCTCAGCGTGAAGTTCGGCGCCCGCCGGACACCGGACGGCGGTTTCCAGGCGGCACCGTACGACGTGTCGGCGGCGGCGGTGAAGGACCGCCTGGCGTACTCGCTGCGCCGGTTGGGCACCGACTACATCGACATCTACCGGCCGTCCCGGCTCAACCCGCAGGTGCCGATCGAGGAGACCGTGGGCGCGCTGCTCGAGATGCGGGAGGCCGGCTACATCCGGCACATCGGGCTCTCCGAGATGGGCGCGGACACCATCCGCCGAGCGGCGGCGGTGGCACCGATCAGCGACCTCCAGATCGAGTACTCGCTGCTGTCCCGTGGCCCCGAGGCCACGATCCTGCCGACGCTGCGCGAGTTGGGCATCGGGTTGACCGCCTACGGGGTGCTGTCCCGAGGCCTGCTCAGCGGGCACTGGTCGGCCGAGCGTGAGTTGACCGGCACGGACTTCCGGGCGAACAGTCCCCGGTTCCAGGGTGAGCACCTGAGCGCGAACCTGCGCCTGGTCGACGCGCTCGGCCGGGTCGCGCAGCGACTGGGGGCCACCACCGGTCAGGTCGCGATCGCCTGGGTGGCGGCGCAGGGCGAGCAGATCGTGCCGCTGGTCGGGGCACGGCGGCGTGATCGGCTCACCGAGTCGCTGGGCGCTGTCGACGTGGTGCTGGACCGGGACACGTTGGACGAGATCGAGCGTGCCGTACCGGCCGGCGCGGCCTCCGGCCAGCGGTACGCGACCCCGATGATGTCCCTCCTCGACAGCGAGAAGTGACAGCGACCGGCCGGTGAACTCGACTGATCATCGTCTGGCGCTGTCCCAGGCCCGCACCAGCTGCATCCGGTTGTGGATCCCCAGCTTGTGGTAGATCGACCGGAGCTGGGTGTCGACGGTGTGGAAGGAGACGAAGAGGCTCCTCGCCGCCTCCTTCTTCGTGGCGCCCGAGGCGAGCATCTCGGCCACCCGCTCCTCGGCAGGGGTGAGCGCCTCGATGCCCGTACGCGCCGGCCCGTCGCTCGCCGGCCGGTGGCGCGGTGTGATGGCGAGCTCGGCGCACCGACGGTCCGCAGTCGCCTGGTCGCCAGGGGCCCCGATCCGGGCGTAGAGGGCAGCGGCCTCGTGGGCGGCGTCGCGTGCCCGCACGGGCCGCACCCCCGGGCTGTTCGCCAGGTCGAGCAACGCGTCGGCGAGCGCCGGCCACGCGGCGGTGGTACGCAGACCGTCGACCGCCGACCGGAGCGCGTCCGGGTCGCTGTCGCGCAGGCCCCTGGTCTGGTCGGCCAGCGCGCGCCACAGCGGAACAGGGGTGCGCGTGGCCACCGACTCGACCAGTTCGGTGACCCGGCGGGCGGCCGGGGTGTCACCGGCGGCCATCGCGGCGCGTACCAGCCGGGGGCCGAACTGCGGGACGGGCAGGAGCGGCCGCACCGATCGGTGCAGGTCGGCGACGACCCGGGTGAGCAGGTTCGCGGGCACGCTGAGGGCACTGTCGCGAACGGCGACGCAGAAGGCGGGCGTGAACAACGTGCTGTCGGGCCAGCGAACCTCCGCGAGGCACGGGCGGAGGACCGCGCGCGCGTCGTCGTGGTCGCCACGGCGGTAGCGGACCTCGCCGATCACCGCGACGAACAGGGCACGCACCTCCGGGCTGAGGTCCACCGGGCTGGAGGTGAGCGTCGTGACCGCGAGGGCGGCGGCCTCGGGTAGTTCGCCCACGGCGACCATCCGCAGGCAGTCCAGCGCGGTCAGCGCGCTGCTGAACAGGGGATCGGTTTCGTTCGAGGTCGGGCGGGTCGCGGTCCGCGCGTCCTGGTGCTGGCCCAGGCCGAGCTGTACGAGGATTCGTTCGGCCCGGATGGACGAAGCGTCGGCTCGTGCCGCCGGGGAACCCGGGTCCAGGGCCGCCAGCACGGCGTGAGCACCCGGCAGGTCGCCGTGCGACAGCGAGCGGGCGGCCCGGCCGAGGGCGAGGTGACGGGCGGACGCATGGTCCCCCGACGCGGCGTGCGCGATGCCCGCGTCGCGGAGCAGCGCGTCGGTGTCCGGATGACCCACGCGGGCGGCGGTCCCGGCGACCAGCGCGAGCAGAGCGCTTCGGCTGCGGGAGTCCAGCCGCTGGTCGAGCGCCGCGCGTAGGCCGGCGAGGGCGACAGTGGGCTGTTCCAGTGCGGCGATCCGCGTGAGGTGACCGAGCAGGTGCGTACGGTGGCGCTCGCCGTGCCGGTTCGCGGCGATCTCCGCCGCCAGGACGGCGAGTGCCGCCGTCCCACGTCCGGCACGTCGCAGCTGGTCCGCCGTGGCCGACACCCGCTGGCGTCGTCGCTCGGCGTCGTCGTGGTCGGCCGGGAAGGTGCCGGCGTCGAAGGATGATCCGGACAATGGCGTTCTCCCCGGTTGTTACCCGGCGCGTCGAATTGCCGTCCTGCGACCGAGCCTAGCCACGATGGCAGGGGCGGGCGCCCAGATCGACGAAGCGGCGGGAGTGCGCCGATTCGCCCACGGCGTCCGGGATCCGCCGTGCCGCAATGGCGCGATCACGTGATGCGACGACATCGTCCGGCCGCCGATCATCGAAGGCATGGCGCACTCGACCGAACTTCCCGGCCTGCACCGGCTCCGCGTCGTACTCCTGATGTTCGTTCTTCTCGCCAGCACCGGGGCCGGTGGCCACGCCCCGCTGTGGACACGCCTGGTGCTGGTGGCGACCGCGGCGGCGATTCCGGTCGCGATCGCTGTCCAGTACGGCCGGGCCGGGGTGCGTGCCCTGCTGGGGCTGTCGTCCCGGCTACGGCTGCGGGGTGGATCCGTTCCCGCGCCCCGTCCGATCCAACCCGAGTGAGGAGTCAGCGATCATGGCGAACAGCGATCCCCAGCCGCGGCGCGGCGACCAGGGCGCGCCTCCCTTCGCAGGCCGCAACGTCGAACTCGAACGGCAGAACCCCGACCTGTTGGTGCCACCGACGACCGACAGCCGGTTGGTGCCCAATCTGAAGTTCTCGTTCTCCCAGGCGCACACCCGGGTGGAGAAGGGCGGCTGGACCCGGGAGGTCACCAACCGCGACCTGCCGATCGCCAGCCAGCTGTCCGGTGTCCAGTTCGGTCTGGAACCGGGCGCGTACCGGGAGATCCACTGGCATCAGCAGTCCGAGTGGGCGTACGTGCTCAGCGGCAGTTGCCGGATCAGCGCTGTCGACCAGGAGGGACGCAACTTCATCGAGGACGTCAAGGAGGGTGATCTGTGGTTCTTTCCGCAGGGCATCCCGCACAACATCCAGGCGCTGGCGGACGGCTGCCAGTTCCTGCTGGTCTTCGACGACGGCGCGTTCTCGGAGAACAACACGTTCCTGCTCAGTGACTTCTTCGCCCACACGCCCCGGCACGTGCTGGCCAAGAACTTCGGCTGGACGACCGAGCAGATGGAGAACCTGCCCGAACGGGAGAAGTACATCTTCCAGGGCGACGTTCCGCCGCCGCTGCAACAGGACCGGGTGGTCAGCCCCACCGGCGACATCCCGCGAAGCTTCAAGCACCGGATGCTCGCGCAGACCCCGCAACGTTTCCGGGGTGGGACGGTACGGGTCACCGACTCGACCAACTTCGCCGCGTCGGTGACCACCGCCGCCGCCCTGGTGGAGGTCGAGCCGGGCGGGATGCGCGAGTTGCACTGGCATCCCACCACCGACGAGTGGCAGTACTACATCTCCGGCACCGGACGGATGGGTGTCTTCGCGTCGCAGGCCGCCGCTCGGACGTTCGACTTCCAGGCCGGCGACGTGGGTTACGTGCCCTTCGCGTACGGCCACTACATCGAGAACACCGGCGACGAGCCGTTGGTGTTCCTGGAGATGTTCCGGCACCCGCGCTTCGAGGACATCTCGGTGATGCAGTGGATGGCCAACACGCCCCACGAGGTCATCGCGGACACGATCAACGTGCAAAAGTCCATCGTCGACGCGCTGCCGGCTACCAAGCAAACGGTGATCTGACCACGGTGACCGGCTCTCGCGTGGCCGTCACCGCGAGCGCCCGTCCGGCCCTGACGGCCTGGTCGGGTACGGCATCCGGCCGCCCGTCGTCGGACGGGCGGCCGGACCGGTGGATCAGGAACCGGCGGGCGCCGGAGACGTGGGCGCCTCGGCAGGTCGTCGGCGTCGGGACACCGCGCCGACGACGACGTCGATGACGAGGAAGGCAAGCAGGGTGAGCCCGAACAGCGGCAGCGCCCAGCCGACCGTAAGCACCACCGGTACACCGATGAGCAGTGCCCAGTGCGGCAGACCACGGACGCCACCACGGGCCGGTGGGGTGCCGGCGAGGGCCCGTCGGTCGGTGCGGGTGGGGCGGCGTTGCCACCACATGCGGTAACCCCAGACGATCACGCAGAGCAGCCCGAGGGCGATCGCGGCGAGCAGGATCTGGTTGATCGGTCCGAAGAGGATCCCCATGTGGGCCTGGATGCCGAGGCCGCTGAGTTTGGCCAGCAGGGGCCAGTCGGCGAAGTCGCTGCGGGCTGTCACCTCACCGCCGGACGGGTCGACGGCGACCCGGTCCTTGGCGACCGGCCAGGTGTTGTCGACCTGCGTGACGGTCCACGCCGAGCCCGGCTCGGCGGCCGGGGCGATCTCGACCGGGCCGGAGAGGCCGGCCCCACGGGCAGCCGTCGCCACCCGGTCGAAGGCTGCCGACTCGACCACCCCGCCCGCCCCGGGAGCGCCGTGGTGGCCGCCGCCGGTCTCGTCGGGGACGACGGGATCGGCGAGGAGGCTGGTGGAGATGACCGGGGTACGGGCGTTGAGCGCGTCCAGGCCGGCGCTGAAGTTCGCCCCGGCGTAGCGGGACCAGGTCAGGCCGGTGGCGGAGAGGAAGAGCAGGCCGACGGTGAGCCAGATGCCGGTGGTGGCGTGCCATCCCCGGGTGCGGCGCACACCCTTGCCGGCGGACAGGTCCGGCACGAGCAGGTGGCGGGCGGTGGCGCGGGCGGCGCTGCGGCGGCGCCACCAGAGGACGACCCCGCCGAGCGCGAGCACCCAGAGCCAGCTCGCGGCCAGCTCGGAGTAGTTCTCGCCCACCGCACCGAGGTGCAGGTGGCGGTGCAGGTCGTCGAGCCAGGTGGTGGCCGGGGTGGAGCCGAACCAGGTGGTGAGCTGCCCCTGCGACTCGGCCGTGTACGGGTTGATGTAGACGGTGTGCTGGTTCTCGCCGAGTTCCGGCAGGGAGAACGTCACCCGGGTGGTCTGGTCACCCTCGCCGGGCTGCACGGCGGTGATGCTGCCCTCGGGGTGCGCGTTGCGCGCGGCTCCGACCTGTTCGGCCAGGGACACGGGACGGTCACCCACCTGCGCGACGGTCAACTGGTCGCCGTAGAGGACCTGGTCGAGCTGCGGGGTGATGGTGAAGGCCAGCCCGGTCAGCGCGGCTGTCACCAGGAACGGTGCGACAAGGATGCCGGCGTAGAAGTGCAGCCGCAGCAGCAGCGCGCCGAACGGCGACGCGCGCCGGGCCGGTCGGGCCGGGGGTTCGGCGCTGGTGGAGGGTTCCGGCGTCGCCGCGCCGGACAACTCGGTGAGAGACATGGTGATCCGATCGGGATAGTCGGGATACCCCCGAGGGTGTCTCCCGTACTGACGTGGTCGCCCGGTGGTGGTGTCGCGTCGGTTCCGGCCCTGACGTGGTAGTCGGACAGCCGGACCGATTGGTTCCCACTGATGCTCGGCCTGCGAGCCGATCGGTTCAGCGGCGGGACGCCCGCCGCCACAGCAGCACCGCCGCCACAGCGACGAGGACCACGAGCGCCACGCCCGCCACGAGGACGCCGGCACCCCGGCCTTCGTCGGTCTGCACCGCCGCGACGGCGGACGGCGTGGTCGACACGGCGGCCTCGACGACCGGCGCGGCGCTGGACGTGGGGTCGGCCACGGTGAAGGGGTACGACCCCTGCACCGGGTGCCCGTCGGCGGAGACGACCCGGTAGGCGACCGTGTACGTGCCGTTCGGCAGGGTGTCGGTCAGCTGGACCGTGCTCTTCGCCCCGGCGACCACCGGCTCGCCCGTGACGACCTTCCGCTTGGCGGCGTCGGTGAGCACGATGGTGGTGAACGTGGGGTCGAGCCGAGACATGAATTCGAGCTCGATCTCCGTTGGTGCGCTGGTCACCGTCGACTGCTGCACCGGCGTGGCCGCCCGCAGCGAGTTGTGGGCCCAGGCCGGGCCGGCCGGAACGAGCAGCGCGACGAGGACGGCGAGCGCCGCCGCGCCGAGACGGACGGCGTTGCGACGCAGCGGCGGTACGGGCATGCGGAGGCTCCGGTTCATCCGAGCACCTGCTCGCCGATCCACCCGCCCGGTTGGCAGCCGGGTGGGATGGCGAAGACGGCGGAACCGATCGGGGTGGTCCACTCGTTGAGCAGGTCCCGGTCGGCCAGCCGGCGTTGGATTGGCACGAACTGTCGGGCGACGTCCGCCTGGTACGAGGTGAAGACCAACCCGCTGTCGGCGTGGCCCTCGGCGGTCGGCACACCGTCGTAGTTGTAGGGCCGGCGCAGGATCTTCAGCCGGTCGTCCGTGACGTGCGCGCGGGTCAGGTGGGAGAAGTCGGGGATGACGGTGAGCCCGTCCGGGCCGGTGGCGGCGAAGTCGGGCTCGTCGTGTTCGGCGTTGCCGGTGAGCGGGGCGCCGGTGTCGAGCCTCCGGCCGACGGCGAGTTCCCGGTCGGTGCGGCCGAGCAGGTCCCAGGTCTCCATGTTCATGCTGATCCGGCGTACGACGAGAGTGGTGCTGTCGCGCAGCCACGCCGGACCGTCCGACACCCAGACGGCGGAGTCCATCGGCACCCCGGGTCGGGGGTTGGCGGTGCCGTCGAGCTGACCGAACAGGTTGCGTTGGGTGTGGCCGCCCGGCTCGACGCCGGGGCTGCGCCGGAAGCCCTGCTGCACCCACCGGACGGTGGCGAACGGCCGGCTGTCCTTGATCAGCACCCGTTGGGCGTGGGCGACGCTGATCGGGTCGTCCGCGCAGATCTGCAGCAGCAGGTCGCCGCCCGTCCAGGCCGGCTGGAGCCGGTCGACGCGGAACGGCGGCAGGTCGGCGACCGAGGCCGGCCGGCGGTCGTCGACGCCCGCCGCCCGGTACAGGGCGGGTCCGAAGCCGAAGGTCACTGTCAGCCGGGCGGGCAGGAGCCCCAGTTCGGCCTCGGTGTCGGCCAGCGCCGGCTTGCCCTGGGTGAGGCGGGCGGCGTCGTCGGTGAGCAGCCGCAGCATCCGACCCAGCGCGGCCCGGTCGGTGCCGGCCCGCAGCGTGAACGCTACGAATGCCGCGTGCGCCTGCGGTTCGGTGGTCACGCCGGCCTGTCGCGCGCCGTGGAACGGCTCGACCAGAGCGCCGACGCTCGCCACCGGCGTGGTGTCGGCAGCGGCTGGTGACTGCCCGCTTTTGGTACGGGTCGCAGCGATGGCCGCACCGCCGGCGAGGGCTCCGCCGGCGGCCAGGGCCCCGCCGGTGAGCAGGCCGCGCCTGCTCACCGGTCGGGCGGGTGGCGAGTCGGTCACGATGCGGGGCTCATGCTCATCTCCGGCGTGGCGCTCATCCCGGGCATCGGCTGGCCGTGCCCTGGGGCGTAGCTCTCCTGCGCGCCGGTGAACGGCTTGGCCACGGCCGTGAACTGCTGGGTCCTACCGTCGGCGAACGTCAGGGTGAACGTCAACTCGTCGCCGGCCTGCACGGGCTTGGCGAGGTTCATCAGCATCAGGTGGTCACCGCCGGGTTCCAGCGCGTGCGTGCTCTTCGCCTTGATCACGACGCCGCCCTGCTTGGCCTGCATGACCATCTTGCCGTCCTTCATGGTCATCTCGTGCAGCTCCATCGGCGACACCGAGGTCGCGGCGCCGGTCACCGTGACATCGCTGTCGCCGTCGTTGACCAGGGTCCCGAAGGCCGCCGTCATCCCCTTGTCGGCGGCCTTCACCCACGGGTCACGAATGCCGAGCACCCCGGCGTCCGGGTTGGCCGAGGTCGACGCGGACGGACTCGCCTGCCCGGTCGACGGGGAGTCGGACGATCCGCATCCGGCGGCGCCCACCGCCAGGACGGCGGCGGCGAGGACGGCGGCCGAGCGGCGGCGCGGACCGAGCGGGCTGGTGCTGAGCATGTGTTCTTCCTCCGATGGTTGCTGCTGGCTGGATGGTCGGCCGCAGCTGGGAGAAAGTTCCGGGCTCAGGGCACGTTGATCGTGTACTCGGCGGTGTGCACCTTCCCTTCCACCTGGAAGTCGAAGAAGGCCCGGTACCGGCCCGAGCTGGGCGCGGTCAGCCAGAACTGGACAGTGCCGTCGACCAGCTCCTGCTCCGGGTGGACGTGCACGTAGCCGAGATCACCCTCGCGGACGACCACCAGGTGCCCGTACGCGCCCAGGTAACGCTCCAACTGCACGGGCGCGGCCGCCTCGGCGCGCTGGACCTGGAACTGCATCGGCGCCGTCACCCCCACCGTCGGGGTGCCGCTCATCGCCACCGCGTACGGCCCGGCCGTCGCCTGTGCCTGCGCCGGCGGCAGCGCGGCGGGGGTGTGCGCCCCCGGCACCGTGTGGTCGACGCCCAGCACGAGAGGCACCTGCGCGCCGTTGGTAGCGGTCACGGAGAAGTCGGCGTAGACGCGGTAACCGCCGGGTTGGGCCAGCGCGAGGGGGACGCTCCAGGTGCCGTCGGGGGCCATCGTCGGGTGTACGTGCTGGTAGCCGGTCAGGTCACGGCCCACCACGATCATGTGCAACGGCTTGTCGTGGACGACAGCGAAGCGGGTCGCCGGCTGCCGGTCGGTCCCGACGATCCGGAAGCGGTAGTCGGCGCGTACCCCGGCGGGTTGGGACCGCTCCAGCGGTTGCAGGGTGAACCCGCCGGCGCTGACCGTCGTTCCGGTCGCCAGCGTCTCGCCCGTCGCGCCGTCACCCCGGTGCGTGTGCGGGCCGGTGCCCGCCGGGTGTTGGTGCCCGTCGGTCGCGGACATCGCCTGCCCGGAGGCGGGTGGACCGCCTGCCGGCTGCCGGGTGTTGCCCGCCGGGCTCTGGTCGCCGGGGCCGATGCGAGCCAGCCCGAACCCGGCCAGCAGGGCGATCACCAGCCCGCCGACGAGCAGCGCCAGGTGGCCGTTGCTCAGCCGGGACCCGGGCGTCACGGCGGCGAGGTCCGTGTCCGGCCGGGGTCCGGCCTCGACTGTCGACTCGTCGTCGGTGCTGGCGAGGGCCTTCGCCTCATGGTCGGCGGTGGCGAGGGCCTTCGCCTGCTGGTTGGTGGGCGTCGGGTCGACAGCGACGCCCGTGCGGGCCGTGACGACCGCGTCGCCGGTACGCGCTGCCGGCACGGTGGCCGGTCGCCGCTTACCACCAGTGGGCTGCGCACCGACACCGCTCACCGCGCCGGCCTTGCCCGCGGAGGACTTGGCAGCGGCCGTCTTTCCAGCGGCGGCCCTGCCTCCGCTGGTCTTGCCGGCGGAGGGCCGGCTCGTGGTACGGGCACCGCCGCCGCGTCGACCAGAGGTCGCCGGTGCGGTACGGCCCCGGCCGGTGGGTTTGCCGGTGGACGCCGTCCGGCGACGCCAAACGACGAGTCCGGCCACAGCGACGGCCGCCGCGATCGCCGCCGCCCATCCGGCCCAGGCCAGCGCTCCCGAACCGCTCTCCTCGGCCGGCCCGGTCGGCGGGACCGCCGCAGCCCCCGACGGCGGGGTCACCGGCTGGGCCGAGGCGGTCGGCACCGCCGACGCCTGCCCGGATGACCCGTGCTGCTCGGTGGCGGCCACCAGTGCCGGGTCCGGCTGCGTCGTCGGCGGGCTCCACCCCTTGGGTGCCGCCGTCACCGGCCCGTTGTAGCGGAACGTCAGCGTGCCCCGCACGGTGTCGCCGTCCGAGGCGACCGACAGGTAGCTCACCGTGTACTGGCCCTTGGCCGGCAGGTGGGTGACGGCCACCGTCGCGGGGAACCCGGTCGTGTACTCCCGTGGCTCGAACTGCCCGTTGACCAGGAAGTACTCCCGTACCGGCTTGTCCAGCGGCTTCGGCTCCCCGTACGACCAGCTGTTGTCGACCCGGATGCCGCCCGGGGCGGTGACAGTGAAGAACGCGTTGGGCGCGGCCTTCTCGGTGAAGAAGAGCTGCACCGCCGTCAACGGCTCGCTCACCGTGGCCCCACTCGCCGGCGTGGACATGGCGAGAGTCCCGTGAGCCGAGGCGGGTTGGGCGGACGCGAGGAGGGCGACCGCCGAGGCGAGGAGGAGCGCGAGGACACCCGAGAGCACCCGCCCCGGAGTCTGTGGGAGACGACGCATCTGAATATCCTGACCGGAGTGAGGCTTTTTTCAAGAGCTGGCGATCTTTTTCCTCACATGGCAAAAGCTGACGACGGGCGGTGCGGTCTCCGCGCTGTGCCCCCGGTGCCGCGACTTCCCTGGCCAGCTATGCTGCGGGCGGCGCTGGTTCGCCCCGTCGTGACCGTCGGGGTGTCGTAAGAGGGAACCCGGTGGAAGTCCGGGACTGCCCCGCAGCGGTGAGTGGGAACGAACGCCGTCATCAGCACTGGGCCGTCGGCCTGGGAAGCGACGGCCGGTAGGAGACCGGCGCGACCGGTCAGGCCCGCGAGTCCGAAGACCTGCCTGCGCTGCGCACACGACCGTGTGCGCCGCCGTCGGCCTCGCGGGTGGGCTGAGCGGGTGACGTGCCGTCCGTCGGCGCGTGCTCGTCAGCGTGTCCGCGTATCGGCGGTGTGGTTTCCCGAGGGACGGACTACCGCTGTGCACGACACCACCACGATCGTCGGCCGAGCGCCGTCGGCGTCGCACCTGACCCTGTCGCAGATCATGGACCAGCACCACACGAACCTGATGGGTACGGTGCACGGCGGCCGGATCCTCAACCTCATCGACTCGGTGGCCGGAGTCGTCGCCGCCCGGCACTCCGACGGGCCGGCGGTGACCGCCGCGATCGACGAGACCGCGTTCCTGCGCGCGGTGCGGGTCGGCGACGTCGTGCACGTCGACGCCCGGATCACCTGGGCCGGACGCAGCTCGATGGAGGTCGCGGTCAAGGTCACCGCTGACCGGTGGGACCGGGCCGTGCCGCCCACTGACGTGGCCACGGCCCACCTGGTCATGGTCGCCATCGACGACGACGGCCAGCCGAGGACGGTGCCGCCGTTGCTACCCGAGACCGACGGCGACCGGAGGCGCTACCGCGAGGCGGAGATCCGCCGCGAGCACCGGTTGGCCCTGCGACGGGCGCTGCTCGACGGCGTCGACGAGGGCTGAGGGAGTTCGGGCTGTCCGTCGCCACGTGCAGCGCGTATCTCGCCGGATCGTCGTCCTGGCTGTCACCCCGGATGTAGCCCGGGCGGCAAGCCAGTTGGATAGCGTCCACGTGATGTCTCGATCACGGAGGGTGTGAATCGTCATGCGTGCAGCGGTGCTGCGGGAGTTCGACAGTCCGCTGACGGTCGAGGAGATCGATCAGCCCTCTCCCGGGGCGGGGCAGGTGCTGGTGCGGATCGTCGCCAGCGGGGTCAATCCACTCGACACGAAGATCCAGGCCGGACAGGCCGCGCACGCGCGGGTCCAGCCGCCCGCGGTGCTCGGACTGGATCTTGCCGGGGTCGTCGCGGCGGTCGGCGCGGAGGTGACGGGGTTCGCACCGGGAGACGAGGTGTACGGGCTGTGCGGGGGAGTGGGTGGGCTACAGGGTTCGCTGGCCGGATACGCCGCCGTGGACGCCCGGTTACTGGCCCGCAAGCCCGGCGGCCTCTCGATGCGCGAGGCCGCCGCGTTGCCACTGGCGGCGATCACCTCCTGGGAGGGGCTTGTCGACCGCGCCGGGGTCCGCGCCGGGCAGAAGGTGCTGGTGCACGGCGGTGCCGGCGGTGTCGGTCACGTGGGCCTGCAACTCGCCCAGGCAAAGGGTGCCGAGGTGTACGCCACTGGCGGGCCGGCGAGCGTACGGGTCATCGAGAGCCTGGGCGCGGTGCCCATCGACTACACCTCGACCAGCGTGGAGGAGTATGTCGAGAGGCACACCGGTGGCGAGGGGTTCGACATCGTCGTCGACAACGTCGGTGGCGCGACGCTGGACGCGTCGTTCGCGGCGGTACGCACCTATCACGGGCACGTCGTCAGCGCGCTCGGCTGGGGCACCCATTCGCTCGCCCCGCTGTCGTTCCGTGGCGCTACCTACTCCGGCGTGTTCACCCTGCTGCCG
>NZ_JBSFBM010000077.1:0-21342 GCF_053592955.1 Micromonospora sp. NPDC002411
GCAGCACCGGGGTGATCAGCGACTGGAGCATCGCGAAGATCCCACGACCCGCCGAGATCCGACGATGCGCACCGCAAGCGGGAGCCCCGCGCAGATCTCGACCAGCCGACGCGCCCCCGAGGGGTCGGCCGCGACCCGATCCGCTCCGACCGTCGCGCTCAACAGTTTCAGTGCCTGCCCGGGCGGTAGCGCGTCGAGGGTCAGGACTGCGGCTCCCGGCAGATCGGCGAGCAGCCGGCGACTCGTGACCACTGTGAGACAGCCTGCGCCTGCCGGGATCAGCGGTCGCACCTGGGCCGCGTCGATGGCATCATCGAACAGAACGAGAAGCCGTCGGTCGGCGACCGCCGACCGGAAGCGTGCGGACAACTCGTCGAGCGTGCCCCGCCGTTCCTCAGCGTCTCGGCCGACCGCCCGAAGCAACCGGATCAGCGCTTCCTGTGGTTGCACGGGCGTGGCACTGGCCCCGCCCAGTTCGACGTACAACTGGCCGTCCGGGAAGTGCTCACGTACCCCATGGGCGTACGACAGGGCCAGCGCCGACTTTCCGGTGCCCCCCGCCGCGCAGATAGCGACGACCTGGGCTCCCGCCCCGACCAGCTCCTCGACAGCAGCCAGCTCCGCCTCGCGGCCGACGAGTTGGGGGGCGACCGGAAGTTCACTCGGCGGCGCCGGGTTGTCCGCGGGCGGGGGAACCGGTGCCGCCGAAGGCTGGCTGGTCTGTCCCAGCCGGTGCTGCCACAGGGCGAGACCGACCGCGGTCAGGGTCAGGACGACGACCGTGGGCCAGGCCAGCCATCCGTACGCCGCGACCGGCTCGGGCAGTTCACCGCCGGTCGCGACGTTGACCACGACAGCCAGCACGACTGAGAGCAGACTCGATACGGTCACCAGCAATAGCGCCGCATGCCGGCCAGGAACACCGTTTCCGTTCCCGGCGAGACGACGCGGGCTACCACGGCCTCTGACGCCACTCAACCGAGAGCCACCCTCGCCGCGTCGAGGAACGCCAGGCGGTTCGCTTCGAGACGGTCCCGGACGCTCTCCCCGTCCGGCAGCCCCTCCCAGACGACGAGGTTGAGATCGAGGAAGTAGGCCCGCGCCGCCTCATGCACCGCGAGCGGGAACGTCAACCGGATCAGCCGCTCCGAGACCCAGACCCGGTTCATCACAGCCTGCGTCGCAACGAGCCACTCGTCGCCGACCGACCAGCTCGTCGGACGGGTGAACGCGCACCGCTCCGCCTCAGCCGTCACCTCGATGAACCTCTCAAGCTGGGCGAGCCGTTCCACGCGACGGCTCTCCGCCTGAGCAACACCCCGCCGCCGTTCCTCGGCCCGCTCCGCCGAGCGCTGGGTCTGATGCTGCACCCCGAAGGACAGGACACCGCCGAGGGCCACACCACCCAGCGAGACCATCGACACCCAGATATCGCTCGGCATGCGGCCATGATGCCAGTCCTGCTCCACGCGGAAGTGCCCTCGTGAAGGGCACAGCCGAGGTGAGGGACCCCGCGTCAGCACAGTCACCGACACTGACCTTGCCTGGGCCTCCCCCACACGCCTTGCGCACGAGGGTGCCTCTTTGTCGAACCCCAGCGCTCGTACGCTCTGCCATCGACCCGCCTCTGGGAAGCAGGCGAACGCCCGGTCCGCCAACGTCCGCGGACCTCGGCGCGGTGACCGTGACGCCACGCTCCACCAAGGAGCCTGATCGGCATCAGTAACGACCCCGTTTCGGTGCGGTCGATGTCAGAACGACCTTCGCACCGCCGCAACACCGCAGGCCGCCAGGAACGCGACCGCGATCAGTCCGATCCGCAGCCAGGGCACATCCCGGCTCGGCCGTACGCCGATCGACACCGCCAACGCCAACTGCGCCAGCAGGGCCAGGCAGATGATGATGCTGAGCGACCGGTAGGTGTTTCCGAATTCGGACCAGAACACCCAGGTGCCGTAGATGGTCGGGACCGCAAACAGCAGGCTCAGGCCGATCAACGGGACGGCCAGCCTCCATCGCATGCTGGCGCTCACCGCTGTTCCTCCCGGCCCTCGGTCGCGGGACTGTCCAGAGCCTCCACCTCAACGGTCAGCTCTGCGCCCGCCTCACGAAGCTGCCGCGCCTGACGTTCCCATTCGATGCGCTCGTCCCGCGAGAGGGCGTCGCGCTCGTTGAGCGATGCCGTGAAGGCATCGTCCAGCGCCCGGCCGTGCCAGGAGAACGTCGCCGCCGTGCGCAGGTCAGCATCACCGCTGAGGACGGCGCGGGCCAGGGAACCCAATGGGTCGTTGCCGGCGCGGCTTTTGGCGAGTGTCGTCAGGACCGCGCGAGCCAGCGGCTGGCGATGGATGTCGTCGGTCATGGCCTATCCCTGCTGTCCGGGGTGCTGATAGGGCTGGAGGTCGGGAAGAGCGGCGACGGCCGCGCCAGCCTGAATCATGCCAATGGCGCCGGCGATGCCCTTGAAGGTGGCCTCGGCATTACCGTAGAAGGTCGAAATCTCTTTGTAGAGGTCGTACGCCTGCCAGGCGTAGTAGGCCGCCACGCCGTATCCTACGACCGGCCCGATACCCGTCTCGATCGTCGCCGTGCCGACGGCCGAGGCCAGGTTGACGACGATCAGGACGTCGATGAGCTTGGTGATCAGGCCACTGACCACGTCGAAGAGATGCTTGGCAGCTTCGGCAGCCTTGGTGTAGAGCTCGGCGTACTGATCGCACGCCGGGTGCAGGGCCGCGGCCGCGCTACCGAGCTTGAGCTGGAACTCCTGCTCAGCCTCCGCAGCCTGGCCGCGCCAAACCTCCGGGACGTCCGCAGTGGTGGTGACGAGGTTGCGGCCGACTTCGAGCAGCGCGTTGCCGATGATCCGCCAGGCCGCAGCGCAGTGGATATAGGCGTCCCAGTCGCCGCTGAGCTGCTTGCTCCAGTCCTCAAAGGGGTCGTGCCCGAACAACCACACGCTGACCTGGCGCAGCCAGGCAGCAGGGCTGATCAGATCCGCGAGAGGGTTGATCTTCCACATCTCGACGGCGGTCGCGTAGTTGGGCGGCACGAGCTTACTGGTCGGCTCGGTGACATCAGCGAACGGAGAGCGAGGAGCGGTGGGCCACAGGTCGGGACGGCCAGTGCTGAGCGCGCCCCACATCGCCGCCGGGTCTTTCGCGCCCGGATAGGTCTGGTCGAGCCGGCTTGCCGACTCCGCGTCGGATCTGGCGTAGGCAAGCTGGGCCGCGTTGATCTCAGTGGCGGCGCCTCGGCTCACCATCTCCAACCGCTGCAGGCCCTGCGTCATCCGGTTGTACGTCACTCTGTGCGGACTGGCGAAGATGACCAGCAGACCTTCTTCGGCGAAAGACAGGTCGCAATGCCGCTTGACGTACGCGAGCGTGTCGGTGACGTCGTTCGATGCCCGGTGGAGCACGTTATACAGCCCGTCCAGGCCGGCAGGATCTACGTAGAAGCCGCTCATGTTCCCCCGTTGAACGTCGTTCGGCTCTTTCGCGAATACGAACCGTACTCGTCTGTGATCAACAGCGTCAACGGGTTCCTCGGCGGACAGTCATCCGCCCGACACGAGACGTCATCCGTAGTGCGGCAGGAGCGGGCGTTGTCTGCGATAGGCAGGCCGCCCTGACGATCAGGACCGGTTCACGCCGACGGCGGCGCGGAGGTCCCGCCGGGCGGCGGACCGTAACCGCCTGGAGCGGGCGGCGTCGAAGGAGCGGTCCATTTCGCCGAGTTAGCGTCGCCAGCATGACTGTGCAGATCACCGCCAGGCAGTTCCACGAGGCCGACGGTGTCGAGGACTGGCGGTCCCTCTACCACCTGCTCTCGGCCCATTTCCGGACTGATTCGCTGACTGAAGGCATCGCGCTCGTCGATGAGATCGGTCAGCTCGCCAGCGAAGACGAGCAGCGGCACCTCAGTGTCGACCTGCGCCACGCCGGCGTCACAGTGTCCCTGTCTCGGCGCGACATCGAGCTCGCCCGGCAAATCTCGGCCGCCGCCAGGGCGCTGAACATTCCCGCCGACCCGACCGCCGTACAGCTCATCAACGTCACCCTCGACGTGCTCGTCAGCGCGAAGGTGCTGCCATTCTGGCGGGCGCTGCTCGGTTACCGCGAGATCAGCGACACCTACCTGGCCGACCCTGCACGCCGCGGACCAGGCTTCGGGTTACAGAAGATGGAGGCAGCGCGTCCACAGCGCAACCGCATGCACCTCGATATCGCCGTCCCGCACGATCAAGCCGAGGCCCGCATTGCCGCCGCCCTGGCCGCGGGCGGCCACCTCGTCTCCGAGGCGCACGCGCCGATGTGGTGGGTACTGGCTGACGCCGAGGGCAACGAGGCGTGCGTCGCAACCTGGGTCGGCCGCGAATAGGGCTGCTTGCGGTTGGAACGGTTCTCTGCGGAGGGGCCGGGATTCGGGGCGTAGCCCTGCGGTTTAGGGGTCACGTCTTCCGTCATCGCGGCCGGCTGGGGCCGGCGCGACCTGCTTGCGGACCACCTTGACGCCGCTAGCGCACGATTCGGCAGACATGCCCTGCTAACCCATGCCATCTGGTAGAGGAGCACGAGGCTTTCAGGCTGAGGCCGTCCGAGCGCCATCGTCGGCCCGTGTTGACCGTTGTCTCGGGCACGGACCGGGCACAAGACGGTATTGCCGGCTCTTTGCTGCGCCCACCGTTGTCGTGATCGGCGATATGCGAGTACATCAGTACGTCTACTTCTCGTTGCGATCAGAGAACATGTTCCGGTCTCCGCGCCAGCCGCCGGGTGTGTTGCGTGGCCGCCAGCGGAGCGACGGCCGCGCGCCCAGGTGGCGGCGCGTGCGGCCCATTCAGGGCCACCCTGAAGACGTACAAAAGGTTCTCACCACTTCGCCGGCAGCCGTGTCGTACTCCGGTTGATGCGTTACAGGTTGACTTCGCTTGATGCGTTACACGATCCCCGACCCGCTGGCTACCGTCTGTGAAGCCCTGGTCGAAGGCCCTCAATCGCCGGCCGGCCGCTAAGCGACGAGACTCTTGGCCATGATGTGCTCCCGACGCACGCCGTCGGGCATGAGGTCGCCGAGCTCACGCGTGTCACGGAAGCCGTTCCGCTGGTACAGCGCCCAGGCGTTCTGGTTGCCCTCCACCACGGCCAGGCGCAGCGTCTCCGCGCCCACGAGCCGAGCCCACTGCTCGACCGCCTGCAAAAGGTGGTCGCCCACGCCCCGGCCGCGTCCCAGCGGCGCCACGTACATCGAAATCAGCTCGACGACGCCGTCCTGATCGGTCGGTACCCCGCTGGCCATCCCGACCGGCTGCCCGTCAAGCATCGCCATGATGTTGTACGCGCCAGGGATGGCCAGCCGACCGCGCCAGCGTTCCTCACGGTCGCCCTCGCCCTGCCAGTCCGCCAGCTGAGAACCGAACGCGTACGCCGCCTCCGCCAGCGCAGCAAGCCGCAGCTCCCGCCACATCTTCCAATCGCCCTCGCTCAGCACACGCGTCTCGATCACGCGGGGTAGGGTGCCGCAGGTGTCGCGAGCAGGCAACCCGGTATCCGGTGACGGGGTGTGACGACCAGGCCTATTGACCGACGACCTGTCACCCATCAACTGGAACCCGACATCACCGGCAGCCGGCTGTCCGGTCTCATGACCTGCGTGACACATCGTCAGCAGGACCTGCGTTACGCGCCGCAAGAGCGCGGAAGCGGTCGTCTGAGGGGTCCACACAGGTCAGCCTGTTTCAGGCGCCGATCGGCGGCGTCTGCGCTCCCAACGGGCTTGTCGCTCGGCAAAGGCACGCCGCGCATCAGCCAGGCTGACCGGCCGTTCGGCATAGGCACGCCGGGCCTCCGTCAGACTGAGCGAACCGTTGGACCGCCCCGCACCGTGTCAGCATCCTCGTCATCCTGCCCGTCGTCTTCCCAGCCACAGGCGAAGCAAATCTGGAAGTGACCTCGCCCCTCGAGCGTCGGATGCCGGCAGCACGGACACGCGTACGTTCCGCTACCCGCTTCAGCCACTACAGATCGCAGATTCAACGCCTCGATGTACTGCTCAAACCATCTGGCCGCGACTCACGAGCTCCTCTGCGGACGGTCCCTCCTGCTTACCGGAACGCTCGTCCACACCTTGTGCCTCTCGTTGTCGATCCACGTGAAGTGTCGGGCTCAGCACAGAAAGCCTTCACCTCAGGGAGGTGGTGCCACCGCTCGTATTGCCTGGCTCCGAGCTACGAGGGCACCGGAGCCAGAGAGGTCGCTGCGAGCCATCACCCGCCTCCGCCATCGCCGTCGCCGCTCCCGTCGGCACTGCCACCGTCACTCCTGTGACCGTGGCCGGCAACCCACCAACCGTCGGCGTAGGGGCTGACCCCCGGCCCCTCCAATCGCTTGACCCGCGTTCTGCGCACCGCCACTATTCCGAGCACGGTAGCGACCAGAGCGGCCAGCACGAACAGGACCTCGAACATTTAGTCACGGTACGGTGGCGAATCGGGCACTGCAATCGACAGCACTGGTCCTGACGCCTTCGGTGTGAAGGCCGGCCGCAGAGTTGAGCTGTCCGAACCATCCACCGCAGTCCACGGACATTCGGCCTTGCCCGCGCCCGTCGTCACCCAGTTGGTCATCCAGCCCGAGTATCAGACGTTAGAGCGGAACATAGAGCCGCTGTCCCGCCACCAGCGTGGACGGCCAGCGACACCGGCTCTCAGGGCGCCTCGGCTGTCGTTTCTGGCTGACGCTCTCACCGACCGGCTCACCTACGGTCTGAGCAACCAGTCCGAGAGCACGAAGGCCAAGTACGTCACACACAGTGTGCCGGTGATCGAGGCGTGCTCCCGACGGGGCACCGCTCAGCATCGTGCACCACGCGTGGTCCCCGCCTGGTCCCCAGATGTCGGACGCTGGCGACGGCAGCCCTCGTTTCAGAAAGTGCGGACACGGCCGGAAGACGCGCGCCACCCACCCTCACTTGGCCTGCCGCGCCATGTCGGCAGCCAGTCCAAGAGCTGGCTGCCGTTGACCCGCGCGGGTCAGGCTGGGGTCAGAGATCTGTGCCAGAATCGGCCGATGCCCGTGATTCCAGGCTATGAGGACGACCCCTTGGTCGATGGGGCGTACCTGACAGACGAGCCACTTTTCTGGGCGTGCCACTTGTTGCAATGCACCAACGGCGTCGAAGAGCCGCTGTGTGCGGGCTTCGGGGTCAGCAAGGACGACCTGTTGCAGTTCTTCGAAAGGGTCAGCGCTCAGCACAGGTGGCCAGTGCTCTCAGTCCCGCTCTCGGCAGGGCACGTGCTTCATGTCTTGTACCGCAACCTTCCCGGCGAAGGAGGGTACGACTATCTGCTGCACCGTCCTGACTGGACGGCGACCGTTCCCCTGGCAAGGGTCGAAGGTTGCTTCAGGGGGCCGGGGCTGTGCTGGCCAGAGTTGCTCGCCGTCGCGCATAAGGCGGCCGAAGCCGGGTCGGCGGCGCGCCTTGACCCTCAGACCTTCCTTCTATTGTTGCCGATCATAAGTGACGCGGACCTCCCCGAAGACGCGGACGACGTCCTCGCGGCGATGTTGACCGCCTGCGGCGCCACTGGAGAGACCGGGGCGCTGGCTCGGATACTCCTTGAGGAGCAGAGCTGCTGGGGTCCGCAGCCCTGGACTCTGACCCCAACTGGACGGATCAGCGAGAGTAGGTACGCCTTCCGCCGCCCTGGGGAAATGTCGTCAGACATGCTGGCTCAGGTCAGTTTGCTGCTGGGGCCCGGTGGCAACGCTTGAAACCGCGCTGCTGCGACGGAACTCTGAGGGGCCGGGATTCGGGGTGAAGCCCCGCGGTCTTCGACCGTGTCGTCCCCAAGTGTGGCCGACTGGCCCGGCCCATGCCGGCCGGAGGTCGCCAGCAGGCTGGGGCCGGGCCGGCGCGGTCCGCTTGCGGGCCGCCTAGATATAGTTTTCGGCCAGTCCACCAGCACCACACCGGCGGCGCCGTGGTCCGTCGCGAACCAGGTGCGGCGCGACGTCGAGAGGACAGACTGGCCCTGCGCCGCCCGCAGCGCCGCGTACACGGGTAGGGGTCGAGCTGCAACGCCGGCGTCCCGAAGTCGCGGTCGGCTCAGTCACGCGCGGGCGAGGTCACCGCATCACCACCGCGTCCGGCGCGCCCGCCGGCTCCCGCACGGCGGCGAAGCGCAGCCGGTGGTAGTCGGCGTACCAGCGATCGTCGCGCAGCAACGTCGGCGCGGCCAGCTCGTTGATCCGCGCCAGGACGGCGTCGCGCCGGTCCGGCGGCACATGGCCGATCAGCTCCGCGCCGAACATGGCGACCCAGTCGGCGACGCCGCCCGGACAATCCGTCAACTCGGTGGGGCGGTCGAAGTAGTCCATCCGCAGCACCTGGAAGCCGTGTGCCTCCAACAGGGTGGCGTACTGCCCTGGACTCGGGAAGTACCAGGGCATCCGGGCGCCCTCGGTCAGGCCCAGTTCGGCCAACGCGGCGCGGACGGCGGCGAGGATCCCGGCCACATTGTGCGCACCGCCGAGTTCGGCGACGAACCGCCCACCCGGACGCAGCGCACGACGGACGGCGGCGACGACCTCCGCCGGACGGGTCATCCAGTGCAGCGCGGCGTTGGAGAACACCGCGTCGACCTGCTCGTCGATCAGGAAGTCGTGGCCGTCCGCGAGCAGCACGTCCGATCCCAGCCGGGCGGTGGCCGAGGCGACCATGGCGGGGTCGCCGTCGACCGCGATCACCCGCGCGCCGCGCGCCGCGATCGTGGCGGCCAGCTCACCGGTGCCGCACCCCAGGTCGAGGACTGTCTCGCCGGGCACCGGAGCGAGCAGCTCGACGACACCGCCGGCCAGCGCAGATACGTAGCCGAACTGACGGTCGTAGCGGTCGGCGTCCCATCCGGGGGCGGAGCAGAACTCGGGGACGGAGTGCTGTGTCATCGTGTCACCCTCGATCAATCTGTTGGAGCATGAGTTTCCGTGGTGCCGCCGGCGAGCGCCAGGCCGGTTGCGTCACGCACGGCTCGATCCGCCGGATGGCCGCGCCGGTAACCGTCACCACCGGAGAGCTGCAGCGCCTCGTCGGCAACCTCGGCCAGCACCGCGGTGGCCAGGTGTTTGCCGGCGGCCGCCCAGCCGTCAGGGCAGGCGCCTTTCGTGGTTTCCGGTGCTTCCGCTATGTGTGGTGTGCGAAGAGCGGGCTACTCGGGCCGGTCGCGGGGGCGTGCAGTTCTGCTGCTCATTGGGACGTGGCTGGTTTTGGTGTGGTGCGTACGTGTGCGCGTTCGCCTTGTCTGCCGATGAGGCTGAGGAACTCGACGGGCCCGGCGCTGGTGGCGCCGAACCAGTGGGGGGTGCGGGTGTCGAACTCGGCGGCTTCTCCGGGTTGCAGGGTGAGGTTGTCGTCGCCGAGGACCAGGCGCAGGGTGCCGTTGAGGACGTAGACCCAGTCGTAGCCCTCATGGGTGCGCAGGTCGGGTACGCGGTTGTCGTCGCCTGCGGGCAGGACGAACTTGTAGGCCTGGATGCCTCCCGGCCTGCGGGTCAGGGGCAGGATGGTGGATCCGTCGCCAGCGGCGATGGGGCGCAAGTTGATCCGAGGATCACCGGTCAGCGGCGCGTCGACGAGTTCGTCGATGGTAACGCTGTGGGCGCGGGCGAGCGGGAGCAGCTGTTCGAGCGTCGGGCGCCGCAGGCCCGCTTCGAGCCGCGACAGCGTGCTGACGGAGATTCCAGTCTCCTCGGCCAGGTCAGTGAGGGTGATGTTGCGGCGCTGCCGCAGCTGCCTCAGCCGCGGGCCGACCGCGTCGAGGGTGCGGTCCAGGTTGTCGTCCACAACCCCATTTTGCCATTCGGCAAGGAACTTTGCAGATTTTCGCCAGCCAGCTCAGGATCAAGTCACCGGCGAAGGTAGTGAAGGGGGAAGGGCAGATGGTGGAGCAGGCAGAGACCGTGCGGGACGTGGTCGTGGTCGGTGGCGGTGCTGCCGGGTTGAGCGCGGCGTTGATCCTGGCGCGTTCGCGGCGGCGAGTGACGGTCCTGGACGCTGGCGCACCCCGCAACGCGCCGGCGCAGGCCGTGCACGGCCTGCTGGCTCTCGACGGACTGAGCCCGCTGGAGCTCCTCAGACGCGGCCGCGATGAAGTCACCGGCTACGGCGGCGAGATCATCTCTGCGGAGGTTGCTGACGTGGTGAGCACGTCGCTGGGGTTCGCGGTGACGACACGTGACGGTGCTGTGCTGCACGCGCGCCGGTTGCTGATAGCCACCGGCCTGGTTGACGAGATGCCGGACATCACCGGATTGCGGCAGCGGTGGGGCCGCGATGTGCTGCACTGCCCGTACTGCCACGGCTGGGAGGTCCGCGACCACGCGATCGGTGTGCTCGCTACGGGGCTGATGTCGGTGCACCAGGCGCTGCTGTTTCGGCAGTTGAGCGATGACGTGCGGTACTTCAGCGGCGACCAGGAACTCAGCGATCAGGACCGGGCGAAACTCGACGCGCTCGGCATCCCGGTGATCGCTGGCGGCGTCGCCGGGCTGGAGATCGTCGACGACCGGCTGACCGGGGTCCGTCTCGACGACGACGAGGTCGTACCGGTCGAGACCGTGGCGGTGGCGCCGCGGATGGTCGCCCGAGCAGAGGTTTTCGCCGGTATCGGCATCACCGCGACGCAACACCCGGTGGGTTCCTTCATCGCCGCTGATGAGACCGGCCGGACCTCGGTGCCCGGGGTATGGGCGGCCGGTAACGCCACCGACCTGTCCGCCCAGGTCGGTGCGGCCGCCGCGGGCGGCGCCCGCGCCGCAGCCCACCTCAACGCCGACCTCGTCGCCGAGGACACCGACCGGGCGGTCGCCCGGCTGACAAACGAGGAGAACCTCCGATGACGCACAGCTTCGACAAGGACTACTGGCAACAGCACTGGCAGCAGACCCACGGCGACAAGGCCGGCTCCATGGCCGGCAACCCACCCAACCCCTACCTCGCCCAGGAGACCGCCGGCCTGGCACCGGGCACCGCCCTGGACGCCGGGTGCGGCGCCGGCGCCGAGGCGATCTGGCTCGCCTCCCACGGCTGGCAGCTCACCGCCGCCGACATCTCCGCCGACGCCCTCGCCCGCGCCGCCGACCGCGCCACCGCCGGCGGGCAAGCGGAGTCCATCCGGTGGGTGGAGGCGGACCTGACCGTCTGGGAACCGGGCATGCGCTTCGACCTGGTCACCACCCACTACGCGCACCCCGCGATGCCCCAACTGGCCTTCTACCAGCGCATCTCCGACTGGGTGGCGCCCGGCGGCACCCTGCTGATCGTCGGCCACCTGCACACCGGCCACGGGCACGGGCACGGGCATCAGCATCCCGCCGAGGCGACGGTCACCCTCGCCGACATCACCGCCGTCCTGAATACGGCCGACTGGAAGATCGTCACCGCCGAGGAGCACCGGCGCCCGGTGCCCGGGCCCGGCGGCCAGACGGTCTCGCTGCACGACGTCGTCGTGCGCGCCACCCGCCGCCCCTGAACCACTTTCTCTGCGACGCCGGGACCGAGGTCCACCCCGGCGCCGTACCCCATCGCGCCCTTTTGGAAGGAACCCCGCGCATGCCTGCCCTCGACAGTTCCCCGAGCGTGAGCGTCCCCGACGCGACGATTCACGACCCGCGCCAGCGTCGCGCGATCCTGATCGCGGTGTGTATCGCCCTGATGGCGGTCATCGCCTCGGTCTCCGGGCTCAACGTCGCCCAGCCGCAGGTCGCCGTCGCGTTCGACGCCTCGCAGAGCACCGTCCTGTGGATGATCAACATCTACACCCTCAGCCTGGCCGCGCTGCTGCTCCCGCTCGGCGCCCTCGGCGACCGGGTGGGCCGCAAGCCGATCCTGCTCGCCGGCCTCGCCCTGTTCGGCGTCGCCAGCGCGGCGGCGGGCCTGGCCACCTCATCCGAGATGATGATCGCCGCCCGACTGCTCGCCGGCGTCGGCGCCGCCATGATCATGCCGGTCACCCTGGCCGTCATCACCTCGACGTTCCCCGACACGGAACGCTCCAAAGCCATCGGTGTGTGGACCGGCGTCGCCGGCGGCGGCGGCATCCTCGGCATGTACCTGTCCGCGGTCCTCGTCGACTGGGCGAACTGGCGGTGGCTGTTCCTACTACCGGTCGTGCTCGTGGCCGCGGCCACCGTCACGGCCCTGCGAGCCGTCCCGAACTCCCGCGAGACGTCGCAGCACAGCTTCGACATGGTCGGGTCCCTGACGTCGGTGATCGCCGTGGTCGCGCTCATCTACGTCCTGCACGAAGGCCCGGTCCACGGCTGGACCTCGCCCGTCACCGTGGCCAGCCTGCTCGTCGGCATCGTCGCCGCCATCGGGTTCGTGGCCTGGGAACTACGCCGGGCAGCACCCCTGCTCGACGTGCGCCTGTTCCGCGACCGGCGCCTCGCCAGCGGCTCGCTGGCACTGCTGGCACTGTTCGGCGTCCAAGCCGGGATCTTCGTCGTGCTGTTCCCCTACTTCCAGGCCGTTCTCGGCTGGTCCGGACTGCGCTCCACCCTCGCGCTCATGCCCATGGCAGCGATGATGATGCTCGCCTCCGGACTCGCCCCCCGAGTGGCCGCCCGAGCCGGAGCTCGCGCGACGATGGCAGCCGGAATCCTGCTCGGCGGCGCCGGCCTGGCGCTGATGGCCACCCTCGTCTCCGTCAACGGCGGCTACCTCGCCATCCTGCCCGGCATGCTCGCCATGGGACTCGGCATGGGCCTGACCCAGACCCCCTCCACCGAGGCCATCACCTCCGCCCTGCCCCGCGAACGTCAAGGCGTCGCGTCCGCCCTCAACGACGTCACCCGAGAATTCGGCACCGCCCTCGGCGTCGCCCTGCTCGGAGCCGTCCTGACCGCCGGCTACCGCAACGCCATCAACGGTCGCCTCGAGACCATCCCGGGCGACACCGCTGACACCGCCCGCGAAGGCATCGCCAACGCCATCGCCACGGCCGACGCCGCCGGCACCCGGGCACCCGCACTCATCCGCGCCGCCCAGGAATCGTTCGTCGACGGCTGGCAACAAGCCATGTGGGCGGGAGTCGCCGTCATGACGATCCTGTTCGTCTACGTCCTGGCCCGGGGCCCTCAACGAACCGCGCCGATCACACCGGCAACCGCACCGAACTCGGCCAGCGACGCCACCATCCCCGGGTAGCACCGGCCTGGCACACGCCGCGATCCTGCAGCCAGACTCAGTCCCGCTCGTCCCCCCGCTCCTCACGGGCCCTCCCCCGGTCAGCTGCTAACCGCGCTGGCCGGGGGCCAGCCGCAGCGGCCGGTAGCCGTCGTGTCGAGCTGAGCGAGCTCGCCGTCGATGTCGACGGAGTGGGGGCCGTAGAAGTGCACGTTCTCGTGGTGAGTCGGCCAGATGTGCGCCAGGGCCTCGTCATCGACGTCGCGGCTGTCCCGACTCAGGGCGTAGCGGGCAACCCTGCGCGGCACAGTTCAAGAGCGTCTCGAGCACCGCGCAGGGCTGCGATCACATTGGGCGAGGGGCGCACGTGCACTTCAGGAAAGTCGAGACCGGCCGATCCGTTGGTGATCGGGTAGGCCAGTTGCTCACGCCCGAGGCGGAATTGAGCGTCGATGCCAGCGCGGTTGCCGCGCGGGTCCTGGCGATGCCAGCCGCCGGCCAGGTATACGGCAACGAGGCCGTGCAGGAAAGGCTCTCCACCGTCGGTCAGTTGTTGGTAGCACAACCCGGCCGGAACGCCGGCGGCCCGGGCCACGGCCACCAGCAGGTGCGACTTGGCATAGCAGAGGCCGACGCCAGCGCTGAGCACCTCGCCAGCGGTGACAGTGATCCGCGGATCCTGGGCGTCCACGGAGTGCCGGATCCGGTCACGAACCCATGCGAAGGCGGCCCGCGTGAAGTCGACGTCGTCCGGATGCGCCGCGCGTAGTTCACCAGCTAACGCCCGCACTGCCGGATGGTCCACCTCGACGACCATGTCACTGCCCAGGTAATCCATCGGTTCGCCCGCGACCAGTTGCATAGCTGTCCCCTCCCCGCCGCTTGTCCAGTCGGGTTCGAGGCTGCTCCTTCGCGCCATGCCCCATCGCGTTACGGTGACGGCGCCATCTCACCGCAGCCACGCTTAGCCTGCCACCCTCATTCCCGGGCACAGCTACGGCAACGCGCACTGATCGCCCGCTTGTCGCGCGCTGCCAAGTATTACGACAGCCGGATGAAGCGATTGCCAGTCGTGCCGACCTGTTCTGGCTTGGTCAGGTCCAGGCATGGTCGAGGGCCAGTGCGAGCCGCCTGGCCCACTGCTCGGCGGTGCCCGTAATTCCGGCGTACTCGTCGGTGAAGTTGGACCAGTCGACCTCCCAGGACAGCACGGTCTCGGCCCCGAAGGTATCGGCTTCAGCGCCGAGTTCCGGTCGCATGAGCTGGCGGACGAGGGATTGGTCGACAGTGGTGTGTTCGGCAAGCAGGACTGCGTCGTAGAGGTCCTTGCCTTGCGGGTACATGTCGGTGGCCAGCCACAGCAGCTTCCACGCCAGGGCCAGCGAGGCGGGCGCGGCCAGTAACGGCTTGTCGACGTCAGGCAGGATCAGCATCTCTGGTGGGAGAGGAAGTTGTTCGCCGAAGACGATATCGATCTGTGCGTGGCCGGGCGGTGCCTCCGGGGTACTGAACGGGATGAGCAGGCGGCGTCCGTCCGCCCGTTCGTAGGTCCAGATGGCGGACTCGGTGATCCGGTCTGGCTGCACACCGGCACCCGCTGCGGTTCGGATCGCGGTCTTGATGTCATCGAGCAGCGTGCGGGCGTCGACGCTGTCGCTGGTGATGGTGTGTGGGGTGACGACGAAGTCGAGGTCGCCCGGCTCGCGGGCGGCGTCGCCGACCCAAGCCGCCATGGTGACGCTGCCGCGCAGAACCAGATGCTGACCTGAGGAAGTTGCGGCGATGGCCGCCAAGACGTGATGCATGGCGGCGCGTCGGGCTTTGGTCCACAGCTGGCCGGTGGCCGCCGCAAGGAAGTCGGGCTCACCGGCACGGTAGGCGTTCGCGTACTGCTTAAGGGCCGGGTCGAACGCCGCCCGCTGGCGCACGGCCGAGCCGGCGGACAGTGGCTGGTAGGTCGGCGGGTAGTCCGGCGAGCCGGCCGGCGCGGACCTCATCCTGTTCTCGCGCTCCAGCGTCCACCTGCTGGGGCCCGGCTTGGGCGAGTCCAGCCAACCCTCGTCGTAATGGAGGTGGCTGTCGAAGACGACGTACTCCTGCTCCACCGTCGTGGGCTCGTGGCCCGCGACCCGGAGGGTCTCGACAAGCTCATCTAGCCTCTGCTTGGCCGCGGCGAGCCCGACACCGTGACATCGCTGGTTGACAAACCGCTCCTGCGCACCGTCGGCAAACTGCCGGCGGGCGTTGCGGGACAGCCGCGCCCCGTGCGGCGCGACCAGATCGGTCAGAGCCATCAGATCCGCCACCGCCGCACTCGGTAGCAGCAGTTTGACGTGATGTTCGAAATACCGGCCACCCGGCTCGGCTGCCGCCTGCTCATCCGATTGCGGTACGCCTGCACACCATGGCGCTGCCTCGATCTTCGAACGGCACGGGTGTATCCCCGCCTCACGCAACTCGTGTTGCCAACGCTGCACCGCGCCCTGCTGCTCGGTCAGCGTGCCTCGCCCGTTCAGGCTGAGCATCGGTTGAGAGGCGTACGCGCCACGGTCGAGCACAATATGGACGAACTTCACACCATGCTCGGTGGCGAACGCCCGCAGCTTCTCGGCCTGAGAAGCGTAAGCCGTAATGTGGATCTCGAAATCCCCCGATACCTCAAGCATCGGCGGAGTTTATGGCACGACCCTCAGGCCGAATAACTCGATTACCCGATGCGGCAGGGCAGAGCCTTCCCGGAGCGTGTTCAGGCGTCACCACTGACCCTCACGCCAGAGACGAGGCTCGACGCCTGCACACCGAACCCGACTGCGGGCCGACGCTCGCCATCGGCTGCTGCTGCGAGCTCGGCTGCGAAGGCCGGATTGAGGTACGGGAAGCGGTTCGCCAGCCTTCACATCAGCGCCTGGCCGAGTCAGACCCCGGCGGGAGGTACCCGTCAACATGATCTCTGCGTCTAGCCATCTTCGATGGGTTACCGAGCACGCGATCGCGAGCTGGCGGTCGAACTCGCCCTCGAACTGCTGGCCACTGGCCGGGTACGCGGAATTCCCCCCGATCATCGACCGGCAGAGCTCGAGCGACGGCTTGGCCGACCGTTCCAGGAGGGGATCTTGGACGTCTCCGGCAACCTGCTGCGGAGCTGGGGCCTTCTCGAGGCGTACTACGAACGAGAGCACCAAGACAGTCCCTGGCGGCACCCTGCTGATGGGTCATGGCAGCCTGGGACGACGTCCTGCCCACGATCTGCTGATGGAGAGGGCTCAGCCACAGTACAAACTTCTCAGCAAGAAACTTGCCAAGCGCAGATGCTGACGCCGACCGTACGACCACAGCCCACTACATCGCCTTTGCACAACGCTGCCCGCCTACCGCAGGGACGGGGTTCGTGTCGGTGGGAGTACATGATCCGTTGCTCACCACCGCTGACGCTCAGCGCCACTCAGAAGTTCGCGTAAGCCTAGTACGGCAGTGACAGTTCGTTATCTGGCCGTTGAGGGGTCAGTCGACGAGTCCGTTGGCTCGTGCTTTCCACAGCTCTTGCCGTGCTTGTCTGGTGTCGAGTTTTTCCAGTCCTTTGGCGGCCCAATACCGGAGTGACTCGTCGCCGTCGTGCAGTTGTTCGGTGAGTACCGGTAGCGCTTGGGGTGAGCGGGCTTCGCCCACGAGTTCGAGCAGCCAGCAGCGCAAGCCGTGGTCGTGTCGTTCCTGAGCGAACTCGGCGATGAGTTCGTCGATGTGGTCGGCGGCGTGGGGCAGCAGGAGGTGGAAGCCATCTTCCTTGGTCTGCGGGTCATGGCGGCGCATGAGCTGCATGGCCTGTTGGAACCGCTTCGTCACGCCGTTGAGGCTAGCTGGTTGAGCGGCATCGGGGGTGCCGGCACTATCGGCGGTGGCTGGGTGAACCGGATGGCGTGTTGATCCCGGACGAGACCGGGCTCTTGAAGAAGGAAACCCAGTCCGTCGCCGTTCCACGGTCGCCTGCGCCGGCCGTGTCATTCGCGCACCACAGGGCCCTTGTCCGCGTGATCCGGGTCGCTACCCATCTGACCCTCCGCCGCGTGGTCCCCGATCATCGGGTGGCGGTGCAGGATGATCCCTTCCAGCACACTCACTCCGGCGACCACGGCAAACAGGGTCGCCAGGGCGGCCAGGGCCGGCGCCAGGTGTGCTAGCGGCAGCAGAATCAGGCAGAGCACGCTCGCGCCGATCCGTCGTCGTGCGATTTGTCGGTGGATCCGCCAGTGGGTGTAGGCAAAGGTGCCGAGGAAGAGCGCAGCGCCACCGAAGAGCACGGTCCCCTCGCTGGCCCGAGGCGGCTCGAGGGGCTCGGTCACTGCCTCGGACAGTCCGACGGCCACCGTGATGATCGCGAAGCTGAACAGCAAGTGACCGTAGATCATGACGGAGCGGCGGATGTCTGCCTGCTGAGCGGCCCGGGCCACCGCTTGCCGGAAAGCCCGGACACCGTAGATGAAATACACCCACCAAAGCGCGCAGACCAGCGAGTAGGAGAGGCATACAGCAACCAACCGGGCGAGGGTCAACGGCTCGTCCACGGCTACCATCCCGACCTGGATTACCGACTCGCCGAGCACCAGAATGATCAGCAGCCCGTAGCGGTGTGTGTAGTGCAGCGGCCGGACGCGGACCTTGTCGAGCGTCCGTCGGGTGAGCGTGGTGATGGACAGATCGGCGAGAATCGCAATCGACCAGAGCACTATTCGCGTCGTACCGTGCAGCAGGCCTCCCGCCAGTTGCAGCGGACCAGCCACCAGACCCGACCCGTAAGGGCGAAAGACCGGGGACCGCCAGCCGCCCGGGGTGCGCAAGGCCAATGCCGCCAGCAGTACCCGCATCGCCAGGTAAACACCGACGAACAGCAGGCCTCGATCATCGAAGGCACCGGGGACTGTCAGGGCCAGTAGCAGACTGCCGAGCCCGAGAGCGAAGACGCCAGCCCGGTCCAGCGCGTTGCCGACGTCGCGTTGGTCGGTGTAGATCGTGGTGCCAACCCAGGCCCAATAGATGGTTACGAACAGCAGCAGTACCCGGCCGATGCCCGCCCAACTGTGATCTTCGTGCAACATGTGGGAGAACTGGGTGAGTGCGAACACGAAGGCCAGGTCGAAGAAGAGCTCTTCCCAGATGACCCCCTTCTCGGGAGGCGTGGTCGGCACTCCGACAGCATATCGACGATCAAGCCGGAAATTTCCGGCTTCACCACAAGCGTCAGGCGTCAATCAGGGGACCGATCCGTTAACTCACCTCGGACTGGCGACTCCGAACTCGGTCTTGAGCTGCGGGAAAGCGCGGACCTGTGCAGACACCACCTAACAGTGTGGCTTGTCGCCGGCCGGCGACCGAGCTGAGAGCCACCAGGGCGGCGGCGATTGCACCCGTCGTTCGCCCGAGGTGGCACCTGGCTGTCACCTGACAACGTCCGCCGTCAGTGGCGTGAAGTTCGCGCCGACACTGACCTCGCCTGGGTCACCCCCACACGCCTTCCGTAAGACAGTGGCCACCTCAAGGAGGAGTCCGACACGAAGAGCGCCGCAGCACAGCTCGGACAATCCAGCGAGGAGGCCACCGCCACGTATTACATCTCGAAATCCGCCCAAGCGCCGGACGTCCCGGGCATCCTCGAGTGACTCGGCACCGATCACGGGAAGCGGCCCAGTCCCGCACCTGCGGCGCCAGCCCTTCTTCGCAACCTCACCTGACGGTGCGCTCTCGATGCTGTCCCGCAACTACCAGTGCAGGAGAGCAATTCGTCCAGCCATGCCATCGGCGCTCATGCCCCGCACGGGGGAACGTCCAGCGAAACCAGCCGTCAGCGAGTGCGTGGGGTGGGGACTCGGCACGGTCCCGGTCGGTCATGCCGTCGTCAAGACGCCCGCCGACGCCTGTCCGTCAGGGTCGTCGCCGGTCGCGTCGCCCCGGCCCGGTCACGGCCGACGCCCCGCCACCGGTGTCGACAGGCATCGCCCTGCCGGGCCGCGCCTGCCCGGTCTGGCTGCCTGTGGTGTACGGCGGGCGGGACCGGATCGGCCGGGCATCTCAGAGCCGCCCGGGTCCACGGTCGGGTAGCCCTTGCCGCCGGAGGCGAAGGGGTGTCCAGGCACTCCCGGGCGGCGACCTGTCGCTCAATACACGATCATGATCTCGTGAGTAAAGACTTCAAGATCGGCGATGAGACTTTGTGGAACCCTTCCAACGGCGTCGCCGACCTCTTCGTCCGTACCGCCGATGCTCTTGCCCAGGCGGAAGGCGTGTCGACCGGTATTGAGCCGATGCTGATCCGCGACGAATACTGGATCGACGCTGACGAATTCACCGCGTTCGTCGACGTGCTCGTCCGCCGCTACATAGGATCCCGGCATCCGATTCTCCGGTCATTGATCGAGGGGTTCACGGCCACCGCGCTCGTCATCGTCGAACGTGCCGGCCGTGACATCGGCCCGTTGAGCAACCCGTCGCCGCCTGATTGGCGGGACGTCTCGGTTGGTACTACCGGCCTGGCCGCGCCCGGTGATGCTGAGCGCCTCCGGGAGCTTCGGCAGGAAAGCGCCCGGGCCATGCCGTACTGATCACCGGTTGCCGAATTGGGGCTGAGCCCTGGTTGGCCGTCGTCATCGGTGCGGCACTGGCGTCCCGGCTCGACGGCGCGCCCCGTCGGGTGAGGCCACCGAAGCAATCGCCCTACCGCTGGGGCCGTCCCGAGATTCGGCCGCTGGTGACCTCGACGCCGCCGACCAGGTGACGTGGCTCGCCCAGGTAGCCCGCGCGATTGAAACCCCTATGGCCGCAAAGACCGTCACGCGCGCACGCCACATCCGAAGCGTTGTCTCTTGATACGCAGTCGTCCGAGAGGTAGAACCCCACGGTGTCCGCACTCGTTGACCTGCCTGCCAACAGCACCTCCCAAGTGGCACGGGTCGTCACCGAAGCATGTGCACCGGCCGTCTTCGCAGCCCTGATGCCACTGATCATCGCCCTGCACAGCACCGCCCCCGCCGTGATGACCGGCCTCGGCTGGGCACTGCTCGCCATACTGTTCTGCTCCGTCGTCCCGTACGCCGTCATCTGGGTCGGAGTACGACGGGGACGGCTGACCGACCACCACATCGGCGTACGCGAGCAGCGCCGCAGGCCCCTGGTCTACGGACTACTGTCCGTCCTCGTCGGTCTCGCCGTGCTCGTCCTCGCCGGCGCGCCTCGACCGCTCGTCGCCATGGTCGTGGTGATGTTCGCCGTGCTGCTCATCGTCACCGCGATCAACCAGGCATGGAAGCTCAGTGCACACGCCGCGGTCGCCAGCGGCTCGGTGTGCGTACTGATCATCGTCTTCGGGCCGGCGCTGATCCCATCGCTGGCGATCGTCGTTCTGGTGGGCTGGTCCCGCGTGCGGCTGGGTGATCACACGATTGGGCAGGTTGTCGCAGGCGCTCTGGCCGGCATCCTCATCGCTGTGCCGACGTTCGTCCTCCGCGCGTGAATCGACGGGGATTCCAGCGGATCGTCGGCAGTTGGCGCCCCGCCACGCTCAGTGCCGCAGGGCAGTCAACCATCGGGCGGATCGTGGCTACTGCGCTGGTGCGGGCCGTTCCGGTGACGCTGCGGCGAAGCGACACCCGGCAATGGCTTCCACCCGTTCCAACAGCGGCGGATGCAGCTCATCCGCGTAGGGCCCGATGACGGTGATCTCCACCGTCGGTCCACCTTGGACGTGGTGGCCCGGGGCTTCTTCGTAAGTCGCGCCGCCGGCGGGGCTGACATCGTTCGCGGTGCGCCCCGTGAGCTTGCGCTAAGGGCGCGGGGTCCTCGATCAGCGGCCCGTTGGGGTCGGCTCCTGGTTGGCGGCGCGACCGGCCTGTGAGGCGGGCAGGCCTTGACAGCTCGACAGCGCACCAACTACGGACGGGGCCGGGCACCGGTGGACGCGTCGCGGGTTGCACCGAGACGATCCCACGCCGCGTCCGGCAGGTCGGCGGCCCATTCGACGATCTCCACAACGCGGCTCGATCCCGAAATCACCGCCGCGATCACGATCGCGAGCAGACGTGGACCAGAACCGCTGCTCCGCCAGCGGTGGCACCGGCAGCAGCAACGACCCGTTCTGCACGATCTCCGCGGCGGCGGCCGTCGTCCAACCGG
>NZ_JBSFBM010000078.1:0-21180 GCF_053592955.1 Micromonospora sp. NPDC002411
ATGACAAGGCCAAGGAGGCCAGCGCCCAACAGGTGCGCCTCTACGGCACGGACGGCAACATGCTCAACTCCTATCCTGCGGAGTTGAAGGAACGCGCGAGCCTCGTGGACGGGATGAAGGGCACCACGCCACTCACCCCGCTGCCGGAGGACTTCAAGAGTCGGCTGAAGGCCGTCGATCCGGCGCTGACGGACTACCTGTACTCCGCCGAGTCGTACGACGCGGTGGTGATCGCCGTGCTCGCCGCCCAACTGGCCGGGAGTACCGATCCGGCGGCCATCGCGAAGCAGATCGTCGCTGTGACGAACGACGGGCAGCGCTGCGAGGACCCGGCGAGTTGCCTCGCGCTGGCCCGTAACGGGCAGGACATCGAGTACCGCAGCGTGTCGCTCACCCGGGCGGGCTTCACCGACAAGGGTGAGCCGGCCACCGCGAGCTACGCCACCCTGACCTTCGACGGCCAGCAGATCAACGACGGTAAGACCGAGTTCGTCGGCGCGGGCATCGAGTCGGCGGCGAGCACCAAGACGCCGCCGAAGCCGAAGAAGCAGCGCCCGGGTGGCGACCCCGACCAGGAGCCACTGAAGTTGGGCGGCCTGCTGCCGAAGACCGGTGACCTGGCGATCGCGTACCCGCCGATGGCCGCTGGCGCCGCGCTGGCGATCAAGGAGGTCAACGCCGCCGGCGGCGCGCTGGGCAAGCCGGTGACCTGGGTCGAGGGTGACGACGGCACCAACCCGGCGGTGGCCAAGGCTACTGTGGCCAAGCACGTGACGAGCGGCGTCAGCGTGATCATCGGCGCGGGTGGTTCCGGCATTTCCCGGGAGGTGCTGCCGGACGTGGTCCGGGCCGGGAAGATCCTCTTCTCCCCGTCCAACACCGACAGCGGCCTGACCGACGTCGAGGACAACGGCCTCTACTTCCGCACCGCGCCGCCGGACAGCCTCCAGGGCCGGGCGCTGGCCGACGTCATCCTGCGCGACGGGTCGCAGAAGATCGTGATCGTCGCCCGCAAGGACTCCTACGGTGAGGGCCTTCAGGCCACCGTCCGTGACGAGCTGGAGAAGGCCGGCGTCGCCGCCGACCGGCTCAAGCTGATGACGTACGACCCGCCGGCCGATGCCAAGGCGCCGCCGGTCGACTTCGGTGGCGGGGCGAAGGAGATCAAGGAGTTCGGCGCGGACGCCGTACTGATCATCGGTTTCGGTGAGTCCGCCCAGGTGATCCGCGGCCTGTCCGACGCCGGGGTGCAGATCCGGCAGTAGCACGACCACAGAACCACGACGGCCGCACCGGCGCTCTCGCCGGTGCGGCCGTTTCGTGTCGGGAATCATCGCGGCCGGCGGCGCTCCAGGAACTCGGTCATCCGCCGGTGCTTCTCCTCGTCCTCGAAGAGCACCGCCTGACTGACCAGGTCGAGATGCGGGTGCGCGGCGGCGGGCGCGTCCACCGCGAGCTTGGTCAGCCGCAGCGCCAGCGGCGAGCCCAGGGCGATCTCGTCCAACAGGGCGTGTGCCACAGTCAGCAGCTCGGCGGGCTCGTCCACGACCCGGTTCACCAGACCGATCCGCAGCGCCTCCGCGGCGTCCACCCGTCGTCCGGTGAAGAGCAGCTCCTTGGCCCGGCCCTCACCGACAAGCGCGGGCAGCCGGTGGGTCGCGCCAGCGCCGGCCAGGATGCCCAACCGCACCTCCGGCTGGCCGAAGACCGCCCGGGCCGTGCACACCCGCAGATCGCAGGCGTACGCCAGCTCCGCGCCACCGCCCAGCGCCGGGCCGTCGACGGCGGCCACGGTCGGCATCGGTAGTGCCCGGATCCGCGCGAAGGCGGCGGAGTTGATCGCGGCGAGGGCGTCCGTGCGGCCTCGTTCGCGCAGTTGGCCGATGTCGGCGCCACCGGCGAAGATGCCCGCCGCGCCGCCGGTCAGCAGCAGGAGCCGAGGGTGCGCCTCCAGCTCGGCGCAGACCTGGTGCAGCTCGGCGATCAGGTCGGCGTCGATGGCGTTGCGCTTCTCCGGCCGGTCCAGGGTGACCACCAGCCGGTCCGGCCGTTCCTCGATCCGGAGACCGCTCATTGCTTGACACCGCCTTCCCACCGGTAGAAGCCCTGCCCGGACTTCTTGCCCAGCCGCCCCTCGGCGACCATCTCCACGAGCAGGGGCGGCGGTGCGAAGCGGTCCCCGTACGCGCTCTGGAGGGTGCGGGCGATGTCCAGCCGCACGTCCAGACCGACCAGGTCGGTGAGTTCCAGAGGGCCGATCGGGTGCCGGTAGCCCAACACCATGGCCTTGTCGATGTCGGCCGGGCTGGCCACCTCGTCGGCCACCATCCGGATCGCCTCCAACCCGAGGGTGACGCCGAGTCGCGACGTGGCGAAGCCGGGCATGTCGCGTACCACGACGGGGTCCTTGCCCAACCGGCCGGCGAGCGCGACGGCCGCAGCGGTGGTCTCCTCGGCGGTGGCCGGGCCGACCACGATCTCCAGGAGCGTCATCGCCCAGACCGGGTTGAAGAAGTGCAGGCCGAGGAAGCGCTCGGGCGTGTCCAGCCCGGCGGCCAGCTCACCGATGGCGATGCTGGAGGTGTTGCTGCCCAGCAGAGCCGGACGCAGCGCGGCGGCGTCCCGCAGCACCGCCCGCTTCAGGTCCAGCCGCTCCGGCACCGCCTCCACGATCACCTCGGGGGCGGGAGCGACGTCGGTGAGCGTCGGCCGCAGCGTGATCTGTTGCCGGTTCGCGGCGGCCTCGTCGGCGCTCAGCTTCCCGCGCTGCACAGCCCGCTCCCACAGGTCCGCGAGCCGGTTCAGCGCGGAGGCTCCCCGCTCGGGGTCGACCTCGACCAACTCCACGGCGTGCCCGGCTCCGGCCGCCACGTACGCGATGCCGAGGCCCATCGTGCCGGCACCGACGACCACGAAACGATCGCTCATCACGCCTCCCTGTCCGACCCGTCGGCGCGCGGGGTCTCCGCCACGCCGACCCGGGTGTCCCGCCCGATCCGCTCGCTCATGGTGCGACCCTATGCAGCACGACGATCCTGCCCATGCGTGGGGGAGCGCGGGATCGGGTAATGACGGCCCGTCAACCGAGGGAAGGACCGCATCGACATGAGCCAGGCACCGGAGAGCGTCACCGACGGGGAGATCGTGGAGACCCGGGGCGACGAGCGGGTCGAGCTGCTGCGCGCCGACACCAACAACGACGGCAAGACCGACGTGTGGGTGGTGGACACCGACGGCGACGGCAAGGCCGACCTGTTCCAGTTCGACACCGACGGCGACGGCAAGGTGGACATCACCATGGTCGACATCGACGAGGACGGCCAGCCGGACGAGGTGGTCGACGGCGATGGCGGTCTGCCGCCCGAGCAGCTTCCCCCGACCGTCCAGGTCTGAGCTGTACGACGGCCTCTGCGCAGGTGAGGCGCAGAGGCCGTCGCTCACTCCGCCAGGCGCAGGGTGGCGAGGTAGTAGGGCGCGTCCCGGTCGTCCACATCGGTCAGCCGCCAGCCGGTGCCGTGCACCAGCGAGGCGAACTCGTCCGCCGAACAGACCAGGTAGTCGAACCACTCGGTGCCCAGCTCCCGGTACCGAAGCCGGAGCCGGAGCTGACCGCCGAACCGACCCCGGCGGCGGTTGCGTTCGTGGTAACCGGTGTGCACCGGGTCGCGGGTGCCGTACGGGTCGGTGCCGTGCGCGATGATCTGTGCGCCCGGTCGGGCCAGAGCGGCGAGCGCGGCCAGGAACTCGGGGGCGCGCTCCCGGCCCTCGAACAGCCCGAGGTTGTTGCCGAGCAGCAGGAACGTGTCGTACCGCTGACCATCGGCCACGTGCGTGTCGACGGTGCCGTGCACCAGCCGCCGGACACCGCGACGCCGGCTCACCGCCAGCGCGCCGGGAGAGGTGTCCAGGCCGGTGACGGGTACGCCGCGCTCTTGGAGCAGCAGGGCGATCCGGCCGGCACCGGTGCCGATGTCCAGGGTCTCGCCGCGGACCCGGTCCACCGCGCGGTGGTCGTACGGCTGCCAGTCCTGCGGCCCGTCGAGGTAGTGCGCGGCCGGCGCGCCGTTGATCAGCCCGTCGTCCCGTTCGATGATCTCGACGACCGGCCGGGGCAGTCGCCCACCCACCAGTGGTCGGGGGCCCACCCCGCTGGCCACCGCGAGAGTGTCCCGCAGCAGCTCGCCGACCACGTCACCGATTTGAGGCTGCACCATCACGGCGTTCACGCTATCCGGCCACTCAGTAGCCACAGCGGTCGTATCCTGGCGGCGTGACCATGCTGGACCGGCTGTCGGCCGAGAAGTACATCCTGCTCACGACCTTCCGCAAGGACGGTCGGGCGGTGCCGACCCCGGTCTGGTCGGTACGCGACGGTGACGCGTTGGCCGTCTGGACCCGGGCCGACTCGGGCAAGGTCAAGAGGATCCGCCACAACGGCGAGGTGACAGTGGCTCCGTGCGACGTGCGGGGCCGCCCACACGGGGCGGAGGTGCCGGCCCACGCGACGATCTACGGGAGCGGCGACACCGGTCGGGTCCGTGACCTGCTCAAGCACAAGTACCGCCTGATCGGTCGACTCAGTCTGCTGGGCAGCCGGCTTCGCCGGGGCGAGGGCGGCACTGTCGGCATCCGGGTGACGCTGGCCGAGTCGCGGCGCTGAGTCGACGCGGGCGTGGAAAGGGGCGGCGGATCGAGATCCACCGCCCCTTTCCCAAAAAGAACTGGTGCCGACTCAGTCGCCCTGTCGCTGCTGCGGGATCTGACCCTGCAACAGCGCCCTGACCTCCGACTCGCGGTAGCGACGGTGGCCACCCAGGGTGCGGATGGCGCTGAGCTTGCCAGCCTTGGCCCACCGGGTCACCGTCTTCGGGTCGACACGGAACATCGACGCCACCTCGGCCGGTGTAAGTAGCGGCTCTGGTTCGTGCGTTCGCGATGCCATCGGTCACTCCTCCACATGTATAGACATCGGCCGGGGTCCCGCCGGCCGACGCGTCTCCCATGGTCCGGCTAGTCCCCGATGTCCGACATGGGCCGAACGGATGAAGGTCCCTAGACGGACGGATGAACCATGCCCGATTTTTACGACTTTTACACGGCAGAAAGTACCTTATTCGGACTCATGATCACGGTTCGTGATGCGTCAACTACGAGCACACCTCACCTTGGGAGCGCTCCTAGGCCGATTTGCCCCTAGTTGCACCGCTCGAGCAACTGCACCGCGCGCCAGCGGGCCACCAACTTGTCGTACGCGGCCGACGCCTCGTCGGCCTCACCGCGCGACAGCCCCGCGAGGCCTCCGGCGACCAACTCGGGAGAGTCGTCTGCTTCGAGCGTCTCGTCGGACAGAAGGTCCACCAGACCGCCGTAGTCCAACTCGACCACCGAGCGGGGATGGAACTCCTCCAGCCAGCGAGCCGCCTCCTCCACCGCCTCGGTGATCGGCGCGTCGCCCACCGACTTGCGCAGCACCGACAGCGCCCGGGAGGACCGACGGCGGGCCTTCGAGATCTCCGTGCGGTAGCGCAGCGCCCGTCGCCCCGGCTCGGTGACGAGGTCCCGTTCGGCCGGGTCGAAGAGCACGAACCACCGCAGCGGCACACCCCAGGTGGCGATCTGCTCGTGCACCCGGGGTACGCCGTGCTCCAGCACCCGCGCGCCGCTGCGCCAATCGTCGACGACCGCCCTGGCCTGCCCGGCGAGGACCGGCGGCACGAAGGCGTCGGCGAGCACCGAGGGCACGCCGTCCCGAGCGCTGAGCGCCGCCTCGGCGACCCGGATCCGCAGGTTCCACGGGCAGACCAGGAGGCTGTCGTCCGTCTCCAGGACGTACGCCTCCTCCGGTAGATCGGGCAGCCGCGTCCAGCCGGCGCCGAGCGCCTCGATCACCGCCGTCCGCTGCCGGCCAGGCCCCTCGACGGGGGCGACGGCCCGCCCCTCAGAGACGTATCGGCGCCAGTAGCTCTGCCGGTCCCGGTCGAAGGCGGTCAACGGTTCGTACACGCGCAGGTAAGAAGCGAAGAGCGACGGCACGGCGCGATCCTCCCATGAACCGCAGCCGTACGCGGTCAGCGGCCGGACCACGCGCGCCGCAAGGTGGGACGGCGGCGGCGCGTCGAGCACCCGCACGGCGACCGATACTAGGCTCGATCACACCGGCAGCATCCCCGCCGGGGTTCACCAGGTCCGCGTCCCACAAGGGCGCACACCACTCCAGGAGCCAATCATGGGCGTATTCGCGAGCACCGACGACCCGGTATCGACAGGTCACGAACAGGTCGTGTTCTGCCAGGACAAGCAGAGCGGCCTGAAGGCGATCATCGGGATCTACTCCACCGCGCTGGGGCCGGCGCTCGGCGGCACCCGCTTCTACCCGTACGCCAGCGAGGAGGACGCCCTCGCCGACGTGCTGGACCTGTCCCGTGGGATGGCGTACAAGAACGCGCTCGCCGGCCTGGACCTGGGCGGCGGCAAGGCCGTCATCTGGGGTGACCCGGAGCAGATCAAGAGCGAGGCGCTGCTGCGCGCGTACGGGCGCTTCGTCGAGTCGCTGGGCGGCCGCTACTACACCGCCTGCGATGTCGGCACCTACGTGGCGGACATGGACGTCGTGGCCCGGGAGACCCGCTACGTGACCGGTCGCAGCGTCGAGCACGGCGGCGCGGGCGACTCGTCGATCCTGACCGCCTGGGGTGTCTTCCAGGGCATGCGGGCCGCCGCCGAGCACGTCTGGGGCACCCCGAGCCTGCGTGGCCGCCGGGTCGGCGTGGCCGGCCTGGGCAAGGTCGGCAAGTACCTCACCGGGCACCTGCTGGAGGACGGCGCGGAGGTGGTCGCCACCGACGTCAACCCGAAGGCGCTGGAGTGGGTGCGCAGCAACCACCCGCAGGTCACTCTGGTGGACGACGCCAGCGCGCTGGTCGCGGCGGACATCGACGTGTACGCGCCGTGCGCGCTGGGTGGTGCCCTGAACGACGACACCGTCCCGGCGCTGCGCGCCAAGGTGGTGGCCGGCGCGGCGAACAACCAGCTCGCCCACCCGGGCATCGAGAAGCTGCTGGCCGACCGGGGCATCCTCTACACGCCGGACTACGTGGTCAACGCCGGTGGCGTGATCCAGGTTGCCGACGAGATCGAGGGCTTCAACTTCGACCGGGCGAAGCTCCGGGCGACCCGGATCTACGACACCACTCGCGAGATCCTCCGTCTCGCGGACGCCGAGGGCGTGCCGCCCGCGGTGGCCGCGGACCGGCTGGCCGAGCGGCGGATGGCGGACATCGGCCGGCTTCGCGGGATCCACCTGCGCTGAGCCTTCCCGGAGGCGGGTCGACGGGATCCGCCTCCGGGCCACCCGTATGGGCACGGCTGGGTAAGCTGAGGCCGGATCGAATTTTGGTGCGGTTTGTCCGGTGTCACGGGCGCTAACCGTTCCGCTCCTTACCCGGTACACTGGGTGACGGCCGGATCGACGCGACGCGCAGAGCCGGCTGACGGTAACCCGAGGTGCCGAACGGTGGCATCCCCATGTACCGTAAGAGCCACGAGAGATGCCTGACGTCATCGGGGCCCGCCTTCGGGCTGCCCCGCATTCTGTGCGAGGGGGTCGAGCCATGGGGCGCGGCCGTGCTAAGGCCAAGCAGACGAAGGTGGCCCGGGAGTTGAAGTACCACTCCCCGAACACCGACCTCACCGCCTTGCAGCGCGAACTGGCGGGTGCTGGTAAGTCTGAGCACCACTTCGACGACGACTCTAAAGAGTTCGTCGACGACGATGATGAGGATCACGCGGACGACGATCCGGATCCCTGGGTCCGTCCGACCCGCTGACCTCTCGACGCAGCTGAGCACGCGGTGATCCCCGCGTGCTCACGCACGTCTCGTGCACGTGCAGTCGCCGACGATCAGGGGCCTGACCCGACCGGAACCACTCCGGCCGCTCGACAGGCCCCTGTTCACGGCCCCCTCAGCGCGGGCGGTTGTTCCAGTTGTAGAACGTCGGGATGTTCTCGAAGTGGTTCCAGGCACAGACCGCGCTCGCGCCGTCGCTGCCTGACACCTCCGAACGCAGGCGTCGCGCGGCCTCGGCCTCCCGCAACAGCGCGACGAGGGCAGGAGCAGCCTCCCGCACACGCTCGTTGACTCCGTCATCCGCTGTGCGCTCGGGCCGCCGGTCACTAGTGCTCTCGGGCATGCTCCAACACTCCCTCCAATAGGCGGATCTTGCTGTTGCGGCAGTGCTCGGTCTCCGTACCGTCAAAACGCCCCAGCTCGAAGTAACGGTTGGCGGCATGGCCACCGCCGCAGAAGCCGAAGTAGGGGCAGGACACCCGACACGCCTCCACACCGGTGAGGAACTCCCCCACCCACGGCGTCGCCGCCGCCACGCCGAGGATCTCCGCCAGTGGGGCTCTCAGGACGTTGCCGCTGCTGAAGTCGCCGTAGCGGGGGTGGGTGAAACCAGCCAACTCCGGGGACAGCACGGTCACCGAGCCGTCGTGACCGATCGTCGGGATCGGGTCCAGGTGGCGGGGCAGCACACCGTCAGCCGAGCCGTCGAGCACCGCCGCGGCATAGCGCAACGACCACTCGACCTCGCGGAGGTGGATCCGGGGCGCACGCCGCCAGGCCGCCACCAACTCCGCCCAGAACGCGGTCACCGCCGACGCGTCGTGGCGGTTGTCCCGGGTGTTGACGCCCTCGGTCTCCTCGATGTTGATGCCCAACACGTCGCAGCCCAGGTCGAGGAAGTAGTCGTACAACTCGGTGGCCAGCCCCCGCTCCGGGCGGGACACCACGGCCAGGGCGGAGAAGGGCAGACCGCGCCGGCGCAGCGCCGCGACACCGCGCACGATCCGGTCGTACGCCGGCTGGCCTCCCCGGTTGACCCGGTCACCGTTACGCGCCCGAGGCCCGTCGACGCTCACACTCACCCGCACCTCGTGCCGGGCGAAGAAGTCGCACCACTCGTCGTCGATCAGGGTGGCGTTGGTCTGCACGTGGTGCTCGACCTCGGGCCCGAACGGCGCGATCAGGTCGGCCAGGTGCTCCGGGCCGGCGGCCAACGGTTCGCCGCCGTGCCACACCACCGAGAACCGACCGGCCACCGCCCAGGGGTTGACCGCCGCCGCCACCGCCTCGGCCACCGCCACCGGCATGCGCTGGTCGGTGGCCCGAAACGGCAGATAGCAGTACGCGCAGTCGAGGTTGCACAGGGTCGTCGGCTGCATGACGACGTACGACGGGACGGCGGCAAGACCGCGCATCCCGCTGAACGACTGTCCCCGAGCAGCCATCGCCCTCCTCCGCCGGCTCTGAAGGGTGCCCTTCAGGCTAGGCGGCATTGGCCACTCGGGTGAAGCCCTGATCAGGTGCCCGTACGATCACCAGAAAGTGATCATCCCCGGGTGTGCTGACCGACCATCTGCACGTTGCCGGTGCCCTCGATGATCTCGCCGGCCTGCCACGCCTCGACACCACGGCCGGTCAGCGTGGCCAGCGCCCGGTCGGCGTCCTCGGCCGACACGATCGCGAACATGCCGACACCCATGTTGAAGGTGGACTCCATGTCCTGGTCGTCGATGCGACCCTTCGTCTGGATCAGGTCGAAGATCGGCTGCGGCTTCCAGGTGGACCGGTTGACCACCGCGTCGACGTGCTCGGGCAGCACCCGGACCAGGTTGCCGGGGATGCCGCCGCCGGTGATGTGGGACAGCGCCCGCACTTCGGCCTCGGCGATCAGCTTCAGGCAGTCCTTGGCGTAGATCTTGGTGGGGGTGAGCAGCTCCTCGCCCAGGGTCCGCTGCCGACCGAAGTCGTCGATCACGATGTCCAGACGCATCCGAGCCGCACCGAGGAGCACGTGCCGGACCAGCGAGTAGCCGTTGGAGTGCAGGCCGGAGGAACGCATGGCGATCACGACGTCGCCCACCTCGACCCGCTCCGGGCTGAGGATGTCGGCCTCCTCGACCACACCGACACCGGTCGCGGAGATGTCGTACTCGTCCGGGCGGAGCACGCCCGGGTGCTCGGCGGTCTCCCCGCCCAGCAACGCGCAGCCCGCGTAGCGGCAGCCGTCGGCGATGCCCGCCCCGATCTCGGCGACCTTGTCCGGAACGACCTCGCCGGTGGCGATGTAGTCGAGCAGGAACAGCGGCTCGGCACCGCACGCCACCAGGTCGTCCACGACCATCGCCACCAGGTCGATGCCGACCGTGTCGTGGATGTCCATCTGCTGAGCGATCACCAGCTTGGTGCCCACTCCGTCGGTGGAGGACGCCAGGATCGGGTTCTTGTACTTCTTCGTGTCCAGGCGGAACAGGCCGGCGAAGCCGCCGAGGTCACCCAGCACCTCCGGCCGGCGCGTCTGGCGCACCTTCGACTTGAGCAACTCCACCGCGCGGTCGCCCGCGTCGATGGACACCCCGGCATCGGCGTACGAGACCGAGCGTTTGCGCGCCTGGCGGCCAGCACCGCCCGTCCACGGCTGACGGTCGCCGCCGGCGCCGGTCGGGCTGCTTCCTGCGCCGCTGCGCTCGGACACGTGCGTCACGGTTCTCCCCTTTGGTTCTCGGTGCCGCCGGCGGTAGCCGGGCCGCGCCGGTTGGTGCTACGGGCGGTTTGCGGTAACGCCACCCGGAGTGGCGACGGACGAGCCGTTGGCGTGCGAGCCTTCCAGCGCCGAGTTGGCGACGCGTCGGCCCACACCTTCGAGCACGTGCTTGCCGATCAGGTTGCCAGCCGGCAACTCGATCGGGTACTCCCCATCGAAACACGCCCGACACAACCGGGTCTTCGGCTGCTCGGTCGCGGCGATCAGGCCGGGAAGCGAAACGTAGCCCAGCGTGTCGGCGCCGATGGAGCGCCGGATGCCGTCGTTGTCCAACCCGTTGGCCAGCAGCTCCGCCCGGGTGGCGAAGTCGATGCCGTAGAAGCACGGCCACTTGACCGGCGGGGAGGAGATCCGGACGTGCACCTCCAGCGCCCCCGCCTCACGCAGCATCCGCACGATGGCGCGCTGAGTGTTGCCGCGAACGATCGAGTCGTCCACGACCACCAGGCGCTTGCCGCGGACGTTCTCCCGCAGCGGGTTGAGCTTGAGCCGGATGCCGAGCTGACGCAGGGTCTGCGACGGCTGGATGAAGGTGCGCCCCACGTACGGGTTCTTCATCAGGCCGGCGCCGTAGGTGATGCCGGACGCCTCCGCGTAGCCGATCGCGGCCGGAATGCCGGACTCCGGCACGCCGATGACAAGGTCCGCCTCGACCGGGTGCTCCTTGGCCAACTGCCGACCGATCTGCACCCGCGTCGCATGGACGTTGCGCCCGGCGATCGTGGCGTCCGGGCGGGCGATGTAGACGTACTCGAAGAGGCAGCCCTTCGGCTCCGGCGCGGCGAACCGGGCGGAGCGCAGGCCGTTCTCGTCGATCGCGATCAGCTCACCCGGCTCGACCTCGCGCACGACGCTGGCACCGACGATGTCCAGTGCGGCGGTCTCGCTGGCCACCACCCAGCCGCGCTCCAGGCGGCCGAGCACCAGCGGGCGGACACCGTGCGGATCGCGGGCCGCGTAGAGGGTCATCTCGTCCATGAAGACGAAGCTGAACGCGCCACGCAGCTGCGGCAGCACCTCCAACGCCGCCGCCTCGACCGACAGGTCTGGTCGGCCGGCCAGCAGCATCGTCACCAGGGAGGTGTCGTTTGTCGAGCCGTCCGCGACGAGGCCGCGCTCGGCGACCTCCTTCTCCAGCTCGGCCGTGTTGACCAGGTTGCCGTTGTGGGCCAACGCGATGGTCGTGCCCGAGGTCGTGGAGCGGATCGTCGGCTGGGCGTTCTCCCAGTTCGACGCGCCGGTGGTGGAGTAGCGGGCGTGCCCGATCGCCAGGTGGCCGCGCAGGCTCGCCAGGGTGGGCTCGTCGAAGACCTGGGCCACCAGGCCGAGGTCCTTGTAGACCACCACGCCGGAGCCATCGCTCACCGCGATGCCCGCGGCCTCCTGGCCCCGGTGCTGCAGGGCGTAGAGGCCGAAGTAGGTCAGATTGGCAACCTCTTCACCGGGGGCCCAGACGCCGAAGACGCCACAGGCATCCTGGGGGCCAGGTCGTTGGGGGTCAAGGTCGTGGCTCAGCCGGCCGTCGCCTCGGGGCACCTACCGCTCCCTCATGCTGGTCTGGACCGGCCGGGCGGGATCACGGGCGGATCCACACTTCTCTGCCGGGACCACTGTCGTCGCCTGACAGTGTACGCGAATCGCCGTCAGCACAGAAAGTCACGAATTCTGCGCGGAGGGTCACGCTAAGTAGGATGTCATGACAATTCGAGGGGCAGATACGCCGAGAGGTCCGCCCGGACACCGCTCATCTGGACGCGACCCTCGGTCACCGCCTCCGCCCAACCGATCCTCCCGGTCGCCAACCTCAGCCAGGTGTCCGGAGCCATCTCGACCACGTTTGGCGGGTTTCCCCTGGTGTGTCGAGGTCCGGGTACGCACTGGATCGCCCCGTATGGTGGGACGCGCACCTCCACCGATCGGCCGGGGGCGCGCTCCGCGAGGACGGCCAACAACGACCGGACCGCCTCTCGGAATACTGTCCGTTCGGGCGTACGCCCCTCGTCGAGCGCCGACAATGCGGCAGTTACGGCAGCGGACTTACTGTGCGGAGAGGACACGACGGGACGATACGACCCGCAGGCCAACTACCCGACGCTGGCCCTGGGTCGCGCCGATCCAGTCGGACAAGGCATAGTTGCCGACGGCGTATTCGAACCGTGATGATCCCCGGCCCGGCGCCCCGCCGGTCAGAGGGAAGTCAGCCCGGAAGGCGGTGGACGTGTCAACACACCGACGTGCCTGGAAGCAGCGGGCCGGTGTGGTCGTAGCGCTGGTTGCCGGCGCTCTGCTCGCCGCCCCCGCCACACCAGCCTTTGCCGCTCCCAAAGTCAGCAACGTCTCGGCCTCCCCTGGCACCGTCCAAGCGGGCGGGGAGACGACAGTGAGCTACGCGCTCAGCTTTGACGACCCCGTTGTGCCCGCCGATGTGACTGTCAGCTCCGACAACTCCAAGCTTCAGTGCATCGAGGGCTGCTCACAGGGAAACGTGACCGAGGCCAAGACCTACACCGCCAAGTTCAAATTGGCAGACGACGCCTCGAACGGGTCCGCCCGCATCACCGTCAGGGCCAGTGCTGGGCTCGGGAACGGACAGGGCTCGACCACTGTCAACCTCTCAGCCAAGGCTGCTCCGCCGCCGCAGGCGCAGACCGTGCAGTCGGTCTCCGGCAAGGTGGTCGCGCAGGCCGACAGCAAGGCCGTGCCCAACGCGGTGGTCATGCTGCTGGACAGCACCGGCAAGCGCTTCGACACCACCAGCGACGGCAGCGGCAACTTCCGCTTCACCGGCACCACGGGCAACCCGATCGCGCCGGGTCGTCTCGACCTGGGTGCCAGCTTCGACAACGTGGTGGCGCGGAAGACCATCAACGCAGCCGCCGGGCAGGCCCTCACCGGGCAACGGATCAGCCTCGCGATCAAGACCGAGGTGACGCCCAGCCCCACCCCGTCGGCCAGCGCCGAGGCGACTCCCACCGAGGAGACGGCCGAGGAGGGCACCGAGGACCAGGCCAGCGAGGAAGCCAGCCCCGGCGCCCCGGCGAACGCCTCGAACACCGAGGACAGCGGCGGCGGCGCGGGTTCGTACCTGATCATCCTGCTCGGCGGTCTCCTGGTAGCCGCCGGTGTCGGCACCATCGTGCTGCTCTGGATGAAGCGCAAGGAGAACGGCGGTGACGACGACGACGCGGTGCCGGCTGGCAGCGGCGGTCCGGTCCCGCCCGCACGGGGCGGTTTCCGCGGCCCCGACGACCAGACCCGGGTGGTCGGTGGCCGACCCGGCGGCGCGGACCCGACAATGGTCGGTGGCGCGGCGCTGAGCGAGGCGCCGACGATGATGCACCGTCCGGTCGTCGACGACGTCCCGCCGGACCCGTACGGTGCGCCCGCGCAGGCGTACGGCGGCGCGGGCCAGCAGGGCTGGGGCGGCGCCGGTTACGGCGACGAGCCAGCACCCGGTGGCTACGGCGCCGGCGGCTACGGCAACGATCCGGCCTCCGGTGGCGGCTACGGCGCTGGCGCGGCCGGTGACGGCTACGGCGCCGCGCCCGGTTCCGGGGCTGGCTACGGTGGTGCGCCGACCTCTGGTGGCAGCTACGGCAACGACCCCGCCTCGGGTGGCGGTTACGGCAGCCGGGACTACACCGCCCAGGCCGGGGCGGCCGGCTACCCGCCGGCTCCCGCCGGCGGAGGGGCCTACGGGGAGCGGTACGACGAGCCGACCGGCCGTTACACCGGCGACAACACCCAGTACCCGGCGCCGGCCGACCCGTACGCGACGGGTGTCTACCAGCCCGAGCAGGGGCAGGGCTACGGTCAGCCGGACACGGCCCCGTACGGCGGGCGGGCGGCTGAGCCGACCGCAGGGTACGGCGGACAGGCAGCCGGTGGTTACGACCAGGGCGGCTACGGTCAGCCGGCTGGTGGCTACGACCAGGGTGGCTACGGTCAGGAGCCCCCGCAGCAGGGCGGCGGTTACGGTCAGGAGCCCCCGCAGCAGCGCGGCGGCTACGACGACCGAGGCTACGACCAGGGCGGCTACGGCCAACAGGCTGGCCGCGGCCGGCCGGACACCCCGCCGCCGACCGAGCGGGGCGGTCGACGCCTCGACTGGCTGGACGACTGACCAAGAACAGCACGCGAACGGCCACCCGGAGATCCGGGTGGCCGTTTCGTCTATGGCAAGCCCACTCGCGTTCCCAGATGTCGGGGCATCCAGCGGACCTGGACACCCCGACTTCACGAAAGCCGAGTTGATCAAGCGGGCCGGCCGGCCCGACGGAGAGCAGGGGCGTGCCGGGCCGGGATTCGCAGCGGCCGTCGGTCAGGCTGCGGAGAAGACGCCCTGGCGGAGCACCGGCACGACGTCCGACACGCCGATCCGGACCGCGACGTCCACGTCCTCGGCAAAGCCGCCCTCGGTCAGCTCGCGCCCGGAGACGCTGCCCCGTACGGCGGCGGACACGTCCGGAGTGCTCGCCAGCGCGGCGAGCGCCATAGCCGCCTCCACGGACAGCCCGCCCGGCACTCCGGAGAGGGCGTCCAGCACCGAGGCGGCACCGAGTTGATCCTCCACCGACGGGCGCAGCGACCCGTCCGGCCACCGTTCACCGGAAGCGACAACGCCGATCGGGGCGTCCACAGTGCCGTACCCCTGGCGGCGCAGCCAACGCCCGACGGCGCCCGCGTTGCGCAGGCACGCCGCGACCACCGGAAGGCCGGTGGCACTGGCGGCGGCGCTGATGGCGGAGCCGTTCGGCGAGGGCAGGACCAGGTCCGCCACCACCGGCGCGGCGCCCAGCGCGGCCGGCGAGAGCGACCACGGATGCGCTGCGGTCACCTGCCGCCGACCCACCGCGGCGACCGCGCCGACGCGTAGTGCGTACTCGGCGGCCTGCTCACCCCAGGGGAACGGGTGCACCCGCATGCCACGGGCGACCGCGACCTCCACGGAGGTGGTGAACGACAGGACGTCCACCACCACCAACGCCGCGCAGACCCGCCCGAGTTCGGCCGCGCCGGTCAGGCCCCAGTCGAACCTGGCGCCCGAACCGGGTTGGCCGTAGACGGCGGCCGTCAACGCCTCAGCGCTCGTCAGGCGACGGCTCGGTGGCACCGGTCTCCGAGTCGGTGGGCCCATCGGAGGACTCCGACCCGATCGGTTCGACAGCGCCGGTCTCCGGGGAGGGGCCTGAAGAAGCGATGGGCTCCGAGACCACCTCAGCCGGATCCACCGGTGCGGCCTCCCCGTCCGAGGTGACCGGCAGCGGTACGGCCTCGACCGCACCCGCCACACCGGCGGCAGGCGCGGGCACCTCGACAGCGGCCGAGCCACCGAAGAGGCGCGGCAACGTCTCGGTGTGCGCGGCGCGCAGCTCGTCCAGGCCGATCCGGAACTGCCCGTGCACCTCGAGCGCGCCGCCGGACGGGTCGGTGACACCGATCAGCTCGAACGGCACGCCCCGCTCGGCGCAGAGCGCCGCGAACGCCTTGTCGTGGCCTCGCGGCACCGACACCAGCGCCCGCGTGGCGGTCTCGCTGAACAGGTAGACGAACGGCATCGAACCCTCGGTGAACTGCTCCGGCACCGCGATCCGGGCACCGACGCCACGGCGAAGGCAGGACTCGACCAGGCTCTGGGCGAGACCACCGTCGGAGAGGTCGTGTGCCGAGCTGAGGTGCCCGACCCGCGCCGCCTCGGCCAGCAGGTCGGCGAGCGCCTTCTCGCGGGCGAGGTCGACCTGCGGCGGGATGCCACCGAGGTGCTCGTGCGTCACCCAGGCCCACTCCGAGCCGGACAGCTCCACGTTGGTCTCGCCGAGCAGGTAGAGCTGGTCGTGGTCGCCACCGGCGCGCGGCACGAAGCCCATCGGCACCCGGTCGGCGACGTTGTCCAGCACACCCAGCACACCGACCACCGGGGTCGGGTGGATGGCCGCCGCGCCGGTCTGGTTGTAGAAGCTGACGTTGCCGCCGGTCACCGGGATGCCCAGCTCCAGGCAGCCGTCCGCCAGGCCGCGCACGGCCTCGGCGAACTGCCACATCACGCCCGGGTCCTCGGGGGAGCCGAAGTTGAGGCAGTTGGTCACGGCGATCGGCTTCGCACCGGTCACCGCCACGTTCCGGTACGCCTCGGCCAGGGCCAGCTTGGTGCCGTTGTACGGGTCCAGTCGGGCGTACCGGCCGTTGCCGTCCACCGACAGCGCCACACCCAACCCGGTGCGCTCGTCGATCCGGATCACGCCGCCGTCCTCCGGCTGGGCGAGCACGGTGTTGCCCAGCACGTAGCGGTCGTACTGCTCGGTGACCCAGGTCTTGTCGGCCAGGTTCGGCGACGCGATCATGCGCAGCACGGTCTCCCGCAGCGCCTCCGGGTCGGACGGCCGGGGCAGGGTCTCGGCCCGGTCGGCCTGGAGCAGGATCAGGTCGGCCGGCTCACGCATCGGCCGGGCGTAGACCGGGCCGTCGTCGACGAGCGAACCCGGCGGTACGTCGACGACCAGGTGGTCCTGCCAGGTGATCAGCAGCCGACCCGGACGTCCGTCCGGCTCCGGTGCGGTGACCTCACCGATCGCGGTGGCGAGCACGCCCCACTTCTCGGCGGTCTTGAGCACCGCCTCCAGCTTGTCTGGCTCGACGACCAGCAGCATCCGCTCCTGCGACTCGCTGGCCAGGATCTCGTGCGGCTCCATCGAAGGCTCGCGCAGCGGCACCCGCTCCAGCCAGACCCGCATGCCGGTGCCGGCCGCGGCGGCGGTCTCGGTGAGCGCGCAGGTCAGGCCGGCGCCGCCGAGGTCCTGGATGCCGACGACCAGTTGGCCGTCGTACAGCTCGAGGCAGGCCTCGATCAGCAGCTTCTCGGTGAACGGGTCGCCGACCTGCACGGCGGGGCGGCGCGCCTCGCTGCCCTCGTCGAAGGTGGCGCTCGCCAGCACCGACACGCCGCCGATGCCGTCGCGCCCGGTCTTGGCGCCCATCAGCACGACAACGTTGCCCGGGCCGGCGGCGGCCTTGTTCTGCAGCCGGTCGACCGGCAGCACGCCCAGGCAGAGGGCGTTGAGCAGCGGGTTGCCCTGGTAGGAGGGGTCGAAGACCAACTCGCCACCGATGTTGGGCAGGCCGAGGCAGTTGCCGTAGCCGCCGACGCCGGCGACCACGCCGGTGAGGACCCGGGCGGTGTCCGGGTGGTCCGCTGCACCGAAGCGCAGCGGGTCCATCACCGCGACCGGGCGGGCGCCCATGGCGAGGATGTCCCGGACGATGCCGCCGACGCCGGTCGCCGCACCCTGGTACGGCTCGACGAAGCTCGGGTGGTTGTGCGACTCGACCTTGAAGGTCACCGCCAGCTCGTCGGAGATCTGCACGACACCGGCGTTCTCGCCGATGCCGGCGAGAAGCCGGTCGCTGTGCGGGGCCTTCTCACCGAACTGACGCAGGTGCACCTTGCTCGACTTGTAGGAGCAGTGCTCGCTCCACATGATCGAGTACATGGCGAGCTCGGACTGCGTCGGCCGGCGGTCGAGGATCTGCCGGATCCGGTCGTACTCGTCGTCACGCAGGCCCAGCTCGGTGTACGGCTGAAGCTCGCCCGGGGTACCACCGGCGCGCGGCACGGTGTCCACGCCCTCGGTCCAGACGGCGGCGGCCGGCTGGGCGGGGGCGGCCGCCGGGGCGACGGGCTGCGCCGGGCTCGGCTCGGCCGGCTGCGCCGGGGCGGAGTACGCCTCCGGGGTGTCCCGTACCGGGTCCGGATGGGTGGTCATGACCTCTCCTCGCTGCGCTCGTTCCCGCCGGAACGGCGGTTGAGCAGACCGATGATCGTGACGCTGGTCACCGCGGCGCTCCTAGCACTCACGCGGGCGCCCCGACCAGGTGCTTGAGGACTGACGTGAAGAAGCCGAGGCCGTCCAACGAAGGGCCGGTCAGCGCCTCCACCGCGTGCTCGGGGTGCGGCATGATGCCGACCACGTTGCCTGCGGCGTTGGTGATCGCGGCGATATCCCGCAGAGAACCGTTCGGGTTGCCGCCGATGTAGCGGGCGACCACCCGGCCCTCGGCCTCGAGCTGGTCCAGGGTCGCGGTGTCCGCGACGTAGCAACCCTCACCGTTCTTGACCGGGACGAGCACCTCCTGGCCGGGCTGGAACGCGTTGGTCCACGCCGTGCTGGCGGACTCGACACGCAGGACCTGGTCCCGGTTGCGGAAGTGCAGGTGCTGGTTGCGCGTGAGCGCGCCGGGCAGCAGGTGCGCCTCGCAGAGGATCTGGAAGCCGTTGCAGATGCCGAGCACGGGCAGACCACCCTGGGCGGCGTCCACGATCGTCTCCATCACCGGGGCGAACCTGGCGATGGCACCGCAGCGCAGGTAGTCACCGTAGGAGAAGCCACCGGGCAGCACGACAGCGTCGACCCCGTGCAGGTCCGCGTCGCCGTGCCAGAGCCGGACCGGCTCGGCGCCGGCGATCCGGACGGCCCGGGCCGCGTCCCCGTCGTCGAGCGAGCCCGGGAAGGTGACCACGCCGACCCGGGCGGTCACGAGCGGGCGTCCGCGGTCTCGTCGGCCTCGACCAGGCGGACGGTGAAGTCCTCGATGACCGGGTTGGCGAGCAACTTGTCGGCAATCTCCCGAGCGCGGTCCAGGTCCGGTTCACCGGTGAACTCGATCTCGATCCGCCTGCCGATCCGGACCGAGGCGACGTCACCGACGCCGAGCCGGGGCAGCGCGTTTGCGACGGCCTGGCCCTGCGGATCAAGGATCTCGGGCTTGAGCATGACGTCGACGACGACGCGAGGCACTGGGCACTCCTGACTGTGTACGCAGTTGGGTGCCGACCCACATGGGGCGAGCGCAGCCAGCGTACCTGGCAGATACGGCCGCGGACGCACCGGCCGGGTGCAGTTCAAGCAGTGATCGACATTGCCCGCGCTCACGGCGGCCCGACAGGCGGGGCAAGTGGCCTCAGCAGGGCAGATCCGGCGTAGCGGGAGGCTGAATCGTTACATTGAGTAACCTCGATCAAATCCTTGATAACGCTCGGCCCGGGCCCTACTGTACATCGACGTAAGTCGATTGAGGTGTCGGTGGGGACCTCCCGCCGTCGCCCATCCGCACCCGGCGACCCCGGGTCCGCCCCGTCCAAGGAGTCCACCCGATGCGCATCCGCCCCCTGCTCGCCGCCGTCAGCATCGCGTTGGTCGGCGCCCTCGGTGCCACCTCCGGCGCGTCCGCCGCCCCGCCCGGCCCGCAACCCATCATCGGTGGCACCACCGTCTCGTCGGCGCCCTGGGCCGCCGCGGTGCTCAGCAACGGCTCGTTCACCTGCTCCGGCAGCGTCATCGCCTCGCAGTGGGTGCTCACCGCCCGGCACTGCATCAACGGCACCATGTCCGTTCGGATCGGCAGCGTGAACCGCACCTCCGGCGGGGTCACCCGCACGATCAGCGCCACCTACACCCGCAGCGACCTGGCGCTCATGCGACTCTCCAGCGCCGTCACCACCTCGACGGTGACCCTGGCCAACAGCAACCCGCCGATCAACTCGACGAACTCGATCTACGGGTGGGGCATGACCTGCTACAGCGGCTGCTCGGCGTCGACCCAGCTGAAGACCGCCACCGTACGGGTGACCAGCAACAGCGTCACCGACGCGTACGGCGGGCAGGCGATCCGCAGCACCGAGATCAGCGGCAACGCCTGGCGGGGCGACTCCGGCGGCCCGCAGTTCTACAACGGCCAGCAGGTCGGCGTCGCCTCCACGGCCGACGGCTACAGCATCCAGAACTACGGCAGTGTTGCGTACAACCGGGCCTGGATCACCTCGGTGGCCGGTGTCTGACGGTTACCACCCGGAGCGTCGCGGATGGTCGGCCCCGTGCCGGCCGTCCGCGCCGCGCCGTTTTGCAGCATCCGATCAGGTGAACAATGCGCCCGATCGGGTCGGGCCCCTCCTGACAGCATCGGAAACGTGCTGGTCGTGACGACGGAGCAACTGCCCGGCTACGAGATCCGCCAGATTCTCGGTGAGGTGGTGTCATCGATGGCCAGGACGCGCAACCCGTACCGCGAGGGGGTCAAGAACCTGCGCGGTGGCGCGTACGACCCGATGGCCCCGGACAACCTGACCCGGTGGCGCACCGACTCGGTGTCCCGGCTCGGCGAGGAGGCCCTGCGCCTCGGCGCGAACGCCGTGATCGGCATGCGGTTCGACAGCCGGGACTGCGGTGAGATGTGGATGGAGATCTGCGCGTACGGAACGGCGGTGATCGCCGTACCCGTCATGCCCGAGGTCATGCCGGCCGACCAGCCGGCGGTCGCCGCGGAGACCGCCACCGACCCGGCCTTCGCCGAGTCCCTCGGCGGCATCGCCGAACCGGCCAGCGCCCCCAACCTGAGAACAGCAGCAGAAACCCCGACCGGCGAATAGGTCCTCCACCCCCTGTTGATCAAGAGGTTTCGGTCACCAGGGAGATCGAACTTGACGCAAACCTCTTGATCACCGCGGAGGGGTGGGCGGGCCGCCCCGCGGTGTCGTGTTCGTGGCCCGGCTCCGCCCGGCTGACCAGGACGGTGTCGATC
>NZ_JBSFBM010000079.1:0-21121 GCF_053592955.1 Micromonospora sp. NPDC002411
CAGGCCGCCGCCGACAACGCCGCCGGCCTGGGTGCGCTGCGTCCCGGTGACGCACACGTCGTCCCCGATGAACGCCTCGCGCCACACGTAGCCGGCGACGCAGGTGTGCGGGCCGTACGGGCCGCTGACCCAGCGGCTCGTGGCGACCGCGTTGTCCGCGAGCACCTGGGATCGGGTCGTGCCCGTCACACAGACGTAGTCGGACTGGTCCGCGTCGCGCCAGACGTACCCGCTGACGCAGGTGTTGGGGCCGGACACCAGCCGGGCCGGGTTGCGCCGGGACGCGGCGGCGGCGTTGTCGGCGGCGGCCTGGGTGCGCTGCGCTCCGGTGACACAGACGTCGTCCCCGGCGTACGCCTCGCGCCACACGTAGCCGGCGACGCAGGTGTGCGGGCCGTACGGGCCGTTCACCCAGCGGCTCGCCGCCGCGGCGTTGTCCGCCCACACCTGGCTGCGGGTGGCTCCGGTGACGCAGACCAGGTCGCCCGCGCGGGCCTCGCGCCAGACGTACCCCTGGAGGCAGCGGTTGACCACGTCGGTGGTCACCGTCACCGAGGCGGCGTTGCCGGAGAGCCAGTTCACGCCGATCTGCACGCCGTTGGCGTTGAGTGACTGGGCCGGACCGCCGCCGGGGCCGGTACGCAGCAGGGTCGGCGTGCCGTTGCGGACCTCGTGCAGCAGCACCGTGTCGGCCGGGATGCCGGCGCTCCAACCGGTCTTCCGGCGGAACTCGACCGTGTAGTAGTGGAACAGGTCGGCCGGGTCGAAGGGGATCCGGATCAGCTGCGGGCCGCTCGCGGCGGGCACCTCCAGCGGTGCCAGGGTGAGGCTGCGGGAGCCGACCCCGTCGGCGGCCATGGTGAAGATCCGGTTCTTCGGCAGCCAGCCCAACTCGTCACGGTTGGGTCCGTTGAGCCCGACGGCACTGGTGCCGTAGTTCGCGGTGCCGAAGGCGTAGATGTGCATCGCGCTCATCTCGTCCCACGGGTCGTCGTACTCGCCCGGCTGGGACCACGGCGCGTTCTGGTAGGTGGTGTCGTTGGAGAACGAGTGACCCAGGTTGTAGCCGTGCAGCATCTCGTGCGCGGCGAAGCCGACGTTCCAGGCGCCCGGGTCGAGCAGCACCCGACCGCCGGCCGCGCCGGAGTCCACCCAGTCGTTGAGCATGACCGCGATCCGGTTGCCGGCCGGCACCGCGTAGCCGGCGGCCGCCGCGGTGTCCACGCAGCGCTGGGTCCGGGTCCACCTGTCGATCGACTGGAACTGCGCCAGGGTGTACGGCATCGTGTACCAGCCCCGCACCACCGAGCCGGCCAACGACACCCGACCACCGGACTGGTCGGCCAGGTAGTCCGCCACCCCACCGGTGCCGACGCCGGTCGCCGTGAGGAAGTTGGCGAAGTGCGACGGCGGCTGCGGCTCCGCCGGCTTGTCGCTGAACTTGCACAACAGCACCGACCAGGGGGTGGCGTTGCGGATCGGGCTGGCGGACGCCGGGGCGGCCGGCAGTGCCACCGCCCCCAGCACGGCGCAGGCGAGTGCCACGGCGGACGCGGCGACCCGACGGAGGACTCTGGACTTCACGCGTACGCTCCCATCGCTGCGGCCCACCGGACGAGGGCCTGCGGTCCACATCGGAGCACCGATCGTGATCGGACAGACGCGTTCAGTCGCGTTGGCGACGGGGCTGGAATCCGACTGCGCTGGTCAGCAGCATGTCGGTGCCCGGCGTTAGGCTCGCCGCGTGGGTGTGCACCAGCTCGATCGCGCGCAGGCACGACGGATCGCCGTGCGGGCCCAGTTGTTGGCCGACCCGCGCCCGACCGACCTGCTCACTGTGGTGCGGCACCTGACGCTGCTGCAGATCGACCCGACGGCTGCCGTCGCGCCGAGCGCCGACCTGGTCTGTTGGAGCCGGCTCGGCTCGTCGTACCAGCCCGCGCACCTGCGTCGGGCCCTCGAACGGGATCGGGCGCTCTTCGAGCACCAGGCCATGCTGCGACCGATGGACGACCTGGGGCTCTACCTCGCGGCGATGGCCGCCTGGCCCGCTCACGAGCGGCAGCGCGAGTGGCTGCGCGCGAACGACTCGTTCCGGCGGGACGTGCTCGACCTGCTCGGTCGCTCCGGGCCACTGCTGTCCCGCGACATCCCGGACACCTGCGCGGTGCCCTGGCCGTCGTCGGGTTGGACCAACAACCGCAACGTCACCCAGATGCTGGAGTTCCTGGTCGCCCGCGGCGAGGTCGCGATCTCCGGTCGTCAGGGCCGGCAACGGCTGTGGGACGTCGCCGAGCGGGTCTATCCGGCCGGCACCCCCGTGGTGGCATTGGAGCAGGCGCTTCGGGTCCGTAACGAGCGCCGGCTGCGCGCGTTGGGCATCGCCCGGGCGAAGACACCGGTCCTCCCGGGGGAGCCGGCGGAGGTCGGCGACGCCGGAGAACCGGCAGTGGTCGAGGGAGTCCCAGGGGTCTGGCGGGTGGACCCGGCCGCGCTCGGGCAGCCGTTCACCGGGCGTACGGCGTTGTTGTCGCCGTTCGACAGGCTGGTGCACGACCGGGTCCGCCTCGAAGAGCTCTTCGAGTACGAGTACGTGCTGGAGATGTACAAGCCGAAGGCGAACCGCCGGTGGGGCTACTTCGCGTTGCCGATCCTGCACGGCGACCGGCTGGTCGGAAAGGTGGACGCCACGGCCGACCGCCGGCGCGGCACGTTCACCGTGCACGCCGTCCACGAGGACGTGCCTTTCACCCCGCAGGTGAGCCGGGCCGTGCACGACGAGTTGCGCGACCTGGCGTCCTGGCTGTCGCTGACCCCGGAGGGCCTGCGCTGACGGGTGATCGCTGAGGCCCCCGCACCCCGACGAGCACCCGTCAGCCGCCTCCGTGATCCGGCTAGGCGATCCGGCGCACCCGGCGCAGGGCCAGGTAGAGAAGGAGCACGGCCAGGGCGACGAAGATGCCCGTCTCGATGCCTTGGAACAGCCAGAACCGGTCCCCTGGCTGGTACAGCTGCCAGTTGTACGCGCCGGGTTCGAGGCCCAGCTCGGCGCCGCAGACCCGACCGTCCGGGCCTTTGCCGCCCGGCGGGCACTGGATCCGGGTGTCCTCCGCGATCATCGTCCCGTCCGGGTTACGGACGCCCTGGGTGAGGATCCAGTCCCCCCGGCTGATCTCGGGGGGTCCGTCCATCTCGATCGGGAAGGTCTGGGTACGGGCGGGCTGGTAGTGCGGCCGGGCCAGGAGCTCCACCGCCGCTCGTACGCCGATGAACCCGGCGAGGGTGATGCCCATGGCGGGCAGCATCCGCTTCCAGACGGTGCCGGCGAAGACGCCCAGCGCCACGGCGAAGAGCGTGTAGCCGATCGGGACGATGCCCTGCAGATCGAAGACGATCATGCCGAGGCGACCTTCGTAAGCGGCCTGGGTCAGCGGCTCGACCCACCACGACATGCCCAGCCCGTAACCGATCGCGAGGAGCAGCACGGCGGCGCCGACCAGACCGAACTTCACCAGCGCCCAGCGGGTGCGGCCGACGCCCTGGGTCCAGACGAACCGGTGCGTGCCCTGCTCCACCTCCCGGGCGACCAGTGGTGCGCCCCAGAACAGGCCGACCAGCACCGGCAGGGTGATCAGCAGCACGGCCAGCAGGTTGAGGCTGCCGTACTGGTTGCTGAAGCGGTGGAAGCCCGCGTCGCAAGCCTCGCGGGTCGTCACGGCCACGTCGGCACGGGCAAGCTGGCCAACGCAGTCCGTCAGCCCGAGGTCGGCGAAGGTGTTCCGCATCGACAGGCCGATCGGCACCAGCACGGCCGCGAGCACGGCGAACGCCAGCACTGTGAAGAGGGCCTGCTTGCGGTGTTGCCGCCAGGTCAACCAGATCATGCTGCTACCCCCCACTCGCTGTGACTGGTCTGCGCGGTGCCCTCGGCGAGATAGGCCAGGACGACGTCCTCCAGGCTCACCTCGCGGATCGTCCAGGCCGGATCGGTGACCGGACCGTCGGTGCGGACCAGCAGTGTCGACTGCCGGTCGGTGTGGCTGGACCGGACGACGGCGGCGACGCCCCCGATCGGGCCGCCGTCGTGCCGTGGCCCGACCAGTTGGCGGTGCTCGGCGACCAGGTCGTCGACCGCGCCGGTGAGCTGCACCTTGGCGGCGTTCAGCACGATCAGGTAGTCGCAGACGCGTTCCAGGTCGGCCAGCAGGTGCGAGGAGAGCAGGACTGTGGTCCCGGAATCCGCGACGCTGCCCATCAGCGACTGGAGGAACTCACGCCGGGCCAGCGGGTCGAGGCTGGCGACCGGCTCGTCGAGCAGCAGCAGCCGGGGCTGCTTGGCCAGGGCCAGGGCCAGCGCCACCTGGGCCCGTTGCCCGCCGGAGAGCTTGCCGACGGGTCGGTCCGGTGGAATGCCGAGCTGCGCCAACCGGGTCCGGGCCAGGTGCGCGTCCCACCGCTTGTTCAGCTTGCCGCCGGCGACGACCAGCTCGGATGCCGTGAAGTCCCGGTAGAGCGGGGTGTCCTGGGCGACGAAGCCGATGTCGGCGAGGCCGTCCGTGTCGCCGTACGGCGATCGACCGAACACCCGTACCGTGCCCGCGTCGGGTTTGAGCAGCCCGACGGCCAGGTGCAACAGCGTGCTCTTGCCCGCACCGTTGGGCCCTACCAACGCGGCGATCCGGCCGGCCGGCAGGTGCAGCGAGCAGTCCCGCAACGCCCAGGCGCTGCCGTACCGCTTGCCCAGCCGGTCTGCCTCCAAGACATGGTCCATTCTCTGTCCTCTCGTTCCGCTCATGCGGGTTCCTTCTGCGGGGTGTCTTCGGGGAGGGTGGCGCGCAGCGTGGTCTCCACCAGGGCGATGACATCCTCGGCGGTGAGGCCGGCAGCCTGCGCCCGGTGCAGCCAGGCGACCAGGTCGTCGCGTAGCTCGGCCTGGTTGGGCAGGGACGCGCCGGCCAGGGTGCGCTGGACGAATGTGCCCACCCCGGGTCGGCCGCCGACCAGACCCTCGATCTCCAGTTCCCGGTACGCCTTCAGCACCGTGTTCGGGTTGATCGCCAGGGATTGCGCGACGTCCCGGACCTTCGGCAACTGGTCGCCCGGCGTCAGCAGACCGACCCGCAGAGCCTGTTTCACCTGCTGCACGAGCTGCATGTAGGTGTTCACCTTCGACCGGCTGTCCAGTACGAACTCGATCACTCGCGATGATCCTTCCTGTTGTCCTACGACAGTAGGACTAATAGACAGCTTCACCGGCACGGTGACTCCTGTCAAGGCCGGTGCCGCGCGTGCCCTGCCCGGCCCGGCGCGTCACGATCGGACGTCCGGCGTGTCGACCGGGTGGCACCGACAGGCCAGAGGTTGGCACCCACGGGTCAGCGGCTCGGGAAGGAAGCGGCAGGAATCCAGGCGCAAGGGGAGGTGTGCGATGGTCACCAACGAACTGACGACGCCGAGGGCCACTCCACTGCAGGTGGCCCGCGCGCGCGGCCGCGTACGCGGGCGACTGATCCTGCTCGGCCCGGCGTTCGTCGCCGCGGTCGCGTACGTCGATCCGGGCAACTTCGCCACCAACTCCGCCGCCGGTGCCCGTTACGGCTATCTGCTGGTCTGGGTCGTGGTGGTGGCCAACCTGATGGCGATGCTGGTGCAGACACTCACCGCGAAGCTGGGCCTGGCCACCGGCCGCAGCCTGCCCGAGCTGTGCCGGGAACGCCTGCCGAAGCCCCTCAACAAGGCCATGTGGGTGCAGGCCGAGCTGGTCGCCATGGCCACCGACCTGGCCGAGGTCATCGGTGGCGCGGTCGCGCTGTACCTGCTCTTCGGCATCCCCCTGCTGCCCGGCGGGATCATCATCGGCGCCACAGCGTTCGCCGTGCTCGCGCTGCGCTCGCGGGGCTTCCGCGCCTTCGAGATCGCCATCGCCGTGGGGCTCGGCGTCATCGTCCTGGCCTTCGCGGCGAACCTGCTCGCCGCCGGCTCCGACCCGGGCTCCGCCGTGGCCGGCCTGGTGCCTCGACTCCAGGGCACCGACAGCGTGCTGCTGGCCGCCGGCATCCTCGGTGCCACAGTCATGCCGCACGTCATCTACGTGCACTCCGCGCTGACCCGCGACCGCATCCCCGCCACCGACGACACCGAGCGGCGGATCCTGTTCCGTGGTCAACGCACGGATGTGCTGCTCGCCCTGAGCGCGGCCGGCGCGGTGAACCTCGCCATGCTGCTGATCGCCGCCGCCAGCTTCCGGGGCGGCGGACCGGATGGTGCGGACAGCCTGGAGGGTGTGCACGCCGGGCTCGGCCAGACCATCGGCACCGCCGCGGCGTTCGGGTTCGCCATCGCTCTGCTGGTCTCCGGGCTTGCCTCCACGAGCGTGGGCACCTACGCCGGCGAGGTGATCATGGAGGGCTTCCTGCGGCGGCGGATTCCGCTGCTGCTGCGCCGGCTGGTCACCCTGGTGCCCGCGCTGGCCGTGCTCGCCATCGGCCTCGACCCCACCCGCGCACTCGTGCTGTCCCAGGTCATCCTCAGCTTCGGCATCCCTTTCGCGCTGATCCCGGTGGTCGCCTTCACGCGCCGTCGGGACCTGATGGGCAACCTGGTCAACCACCCGCTCACCACTGCCGCCGCGTCCCTGGTGGCGGTCCTGGTGGTCGCGCTGAACGCCTTCCTGCTCTGGCAGGTCGTCGCCGGGTGAGCCGGCCGATCAAGCGTGCACTCCTCGCAGAAGGGTGATGACCTCTCCGACCGTCCGACGGCCCTCAGGGGTCGGCATGATCGGCCAGTCATGGATCATCCCCTCGCCGATGTGCAGGTGGAGATCGGTCCCGGCCATCCTTTCGGCCCGGTCCCGGAGCAGGACGGCATCGGGGAAGAGGACATCACGTGTGCCGGCGTACACGTGGACGAGTCCGAGATGGTCCAGGTGGCCGCTCAGTGGACTGGTCTGCGGGTGCGAAGGATCGGCTGGGACCGCCCAGCGGGCCGCGAGAACTCGGATGTGCTCGAGATTCAGCAACGGGTCGTGAGGTGCGATGTCGGCGATCTTCGGATTGGTGAAGGTCAGGTCGAGGGCGGGTGAGATCAGAACGGTGATATCCGGCCGCCGGTCTTGTGAGGTCAGGGCCTGGAGCACGGACAAGGCGATGTTCCCGCCCGCTGAATCACCGATCAGGGCGGTCGGTCCCTGTTTCTGGACGTGCTGGGACAGGCGCAGCATGACCGGAAGGACGTCGGCGTGGGTGGCGGTGGGCAGGCGCGGGTACAGGGGCAGGACGACTTCGCGGCCGGATTCACCGGCGATCCGGGCGGCCAGCCTCCAGTGCAGCCTGGTGATGGGGGCTGCCCAGGCGCCGCCGTGGATGTAGACGGCGTAGTGAGGTATCGGATTGGCGGGCGTCAGCCGATAGACGGTCCAGCCTTCGAACTCTTCCCGCCGGACCGTGACACCCGGCAGACGCGGCGGGGCCGGGTTGGTCACTTCGGCGAGGAACCGTCTGGGCTCGAACTGTCGCTTCTTCACTCCTGCTACGCGCAGCAGACCGACAACTGCTCTGCTGGTCAGGCTGGAGCTCACGAGTTCACGACCTGGTAGGAGCCGGAGCGCACGTCGTCCGGCAGGGCGGGACCGCTGGTGCTCCAGCCGAACGTGTTGCGCGCCTTGTGGGAGGTGATGCGCGCCGATGATCGGAGCAACGCCGCCATCGGCCCCATGGCGCTCTCGGCCTGTTCGGCGGTGATCGAGGTCGCGGTGGTTCCGGTCAGGTCCGCGATCGCCTCGGCAAGTTCGCGGAAGGTGAACTGTCGCGGTCCGGCCGCGTTGTAGGTGCCCGCCACCGGACGCTCCAGGGCCGTCAGGTACAGGCGGGCGAGATCGTCCACGTGCACCGGGGTCCACTCGTTGTCGCCGGCGTCGATGTAGGTGGCCGTGCCCGAGCTGGTCGCGGCGCCGATCAGACTGGTCAGCAGCAGGGAACCGCCTCGACCGTAGACCAGACCCGCGCGGATGATCATGCTGTTCAGGCCCGCCGCCTCGCGCACCAGTCGCTCGCCGACGAGCTTGAATGGCTGCAGGCCAGGCTCCGGCAGTTCTGCGTCTTCGTCTCGGGAATGGGTGGGGTCGAGCCCGTAGACCAGGTTGGTGCTGGTGTAGAGGAACGGCTTGCCGGTGCCCGCCTTGCCCGCCCCACGGGTCAGCGCCTCCACGGCAGCAGCCTCTGCCCTGATCGCGTCTTCGCCACCGAAATAGTCGACTGCGGTGTGCACCACCGCATCGGCTTCCGCCGCAGCCTTCTCGAGGAGCGCGGTGTCGGTCAGGTTGCCGAGCAGAGGAGACGCGCCCGCCTCTGTCGTCCTGGCTGCTGATTCCGGGGACCGGGTCAGCGCTACCACGTCGTGGCCCGCCGCGACGAAATGCTCGACGAGCACCGAGCCCAGGTAGCCGGTGCCGCCGGTGATGAGGATCTGCATGTTCTCTCCAGAGCCGGGCGAACGAGGAAACGGATGGATCATCCGTTTGCCAACTGTAGCACGAACCGGATGGGTCATCCGTTTCATCGTCTTGGGCTGCCCGTTCGGGAGCTGCGGGCGCAAGTGGAGCTGTTATCCGTTTATGCTGGAGGAGTGACCGACTCGCCGCTCCGTAAGGACGCAGTACGCAACCGCCAGCGAATCATCGAGATTGGCCGGCAGTTGGTCGCGGACGGCACCCCGATTCAGCTGAACGAGGTGGCCCGCGCCGCCGGCGTTGGCGTCGCCACGGTGTACCGGCACTTCCCGACGCCTCAGGCTCTGATCGAGGCGGTTTCGGTGGCCGGACTTGAGACGCTGATCCAGGCTGCCGAACGGGCCGTGCAGCAGGACGACCCCTGGGCCGCTTTCCGTGATTTCCTGGTCAGGTTCGTGGAGGCGCAACTACTCGACGCCGCCCTGTCCTCGGTGCTGTCCACGCCCACGGCCACCCTGCCGGGCACAGCGCACCTGCTCGATGAGTTGTCCTCGCTGTTCGACAAACTGTTCGTACGGGTCAGGGCGGCAGGGCTGTTGGCGCCCGGCATCACGCTCGCCGACATGACGCCACTGATGTGTGGAGTCGCCTTCGCGGCCAGGATGCATCCAGCCACCGATACGCAACAGCAAGCCGCAGCCGGTCGCCACTACCTCGATGTCGTACTGAACGGGATCCGGACCCGCTGAGCGCCACGGGGATCGAGAGCCGACCCGGTGCACGACCCCACGCGCTAAGTCCGACGGCCCTCGTCGCGGGTCGGGATCTCCTGGAGTTGTTCGAGGGCGTCGGCCGGGTTGGCGTCGGCAGGCAGCGACGTCACGTCTTCGAGCGCGCCCGCCGGCAGGGCGCCCTGCTCGGCCAGGTCCGCCTCGGACGCCTCGGGGTCGACGTCACCCGACACCCGGTCCGGCGGCCCGTAGTCCACGGCGCTCTGCCGTTGCTCCTGGGCATCCGCCTCCGGAGGAGGGAACGTGTCGCCCTGATCATCCCGGTACGTGCTCATCGGAGCCTCCTGCCCGGCGTGTCTCGACATGCCGCCGGGCCGCTGCCTACCCGCCACCACCGCCGTCACGCACCGAGGTGCCGCACCACAGCCTCCGTGGTCTCCGGATGGGCGGCCAGCAGTGCGGTCACCGCACCCCGGTCGGCAGGTGGATCCGCCGACGGCAGCCACCCGCAGTCGTGACCGAGCAGGCTGGCGACGGCATCGACGGCCTCCGGGTGGGCGGCGAGTAGCACGCCCACCCGCCGCTGCGGCGCGGCGACCGTGACCGCCCTCGGTGGGGACGGGGGCGTCAGCCACGGCGGCACCCAGGAATCCAGCTCGGGCAGCGCCCCCGGGAAGGTACGCCCCGCCTCGCGGACCAGCAACGGGACCAACTCCGGCCCCTGGTCCCGCAGTGTCGTGATCAGGGTGGGCAGCCAGGGCAGCAGCACCGGGTCGGGCAGCCGGGCGAAGGCGGTGGACATCGTCTCGACCACGAACGGCGTCAACCCGGGCACCGGCTCCAGCGCGTGCACGAGGCCGGCGAGATACTGCGGGAACGCGGGCACCACCAACGGATTGGCCAGCAGCTCAGCGCACCGGGCCCGTAGCTCGGCCAGCGGTAACAGGCCGAGCTGATGTCGGCCCGCCCAGAGCAGGGCGACCTTCGCCGGCGCCGTCGGATGCGACTGCGCGACGGCCAGCTCCAACTGGGATCGGTCGCAGCCCAGCGACAGCGCCAGGCCCTCCACGGAGAACAGGAAGCCGAGCATCGCGGCGACCTGCCGGACCTCCGTCTCCTCCGCTGTGACGGCGGTCGGCAGCAGGGTGCAGTAGTGCGCGTACCCGGTCGTCACGAACGCCTCGCACCAGGCCGGCAGGCTCGGCGCGGTGGTCCGGTAGTACGCCAGCAGACCCCGGATGCGGCGCAGCACGTCCGGGGCGTCGTCGACGGTGCGCTCGGCGGCGAGCAGGTCCACCGCCCGCGCCCCCAGCTCCTCCACCAGGCGCGGACTGTCGAGCAGCCGGATGGCGTCCTCCACGGCGGCGAGCGCGCCGGAGGCGGTGGCGTCGGGGCCGCGTACGGCCCGGCGCAGTCGTTGCTCCAGGACCTGCTCGACGGTCACCCCTTCGTAGCCGAGCTCGATCAGCGCGCGTTGGTTGCGGCCGAGCGCCAGGTCCCAGCTCTCCTGGATCGAGCGGTGTCCGAGCCGGCGCTCACCCATGATCGGACGCGCCGCGTCCGGTGGCAGCAGGTGTCGCAGGATCCACAGCAGGTCGGAGCAGGGGGCCAGCTCGGGGTGGCCGCCCAGATCCAGCAGCGCCCGCTGGACTGGCCGCTTCTCGAGGGCGAGACCGAGCGGCTGGAGCCGGTCGAGGACGTCGCGGGCCAGCGGTGGAAGGGAGTCGTAACCGACCTGACCGATCCGGTCGCCGCCGAGCAGGATCTCGCAGAGCCGCCGTACGTCCCGCCGGCCGGGCACCACGTCCTTCTCGATGCAGGTGACCGCCGCGTCGGCGAAGTCGTACGGAGTGGGACGCACCCGATTGCGGAGGGCGGCCAGCAGGACCGAGGTCTCGTAGACGGCGATCGCGTCGGCCGTGCTCGCCAGGTAACCGTTTCGGCGGGCCAGCCGGACGATGTCGACGCACCAGCCGCGGAGCTCCGCCTCGTCGAGACCGTCCAGCTCGGGCGGTGCGGCGAGGAACCCGGTGAGTGCGTCGTCGACCGGGCCGGCGGCGGGGGATGGCGCCGCAGTGGTACGGCCCCTCCGGCCCCGGGTCGCCGCGGTGCGTTGACCGTCCAGCCGGTACGGGGACAGCCGGTGGCGGCTCACCGCCTTCGTCCAGGTCGCCGCGGCGATCGACACCGAGCCGGGTGCCAGGTGGAACTGCGCCTCGATGGCCGAGTGACTCGACGGGATCAGCCCGTACCGCCACTGGGTGTCGGTGCGCGGCGTGATGTCGAAGTCGGCGGCGGTGGAGCTCAGCCCGAACTGCTCCACCCGGCTGGCGGCGTGGAACGCGCCGCAGACGTAGAGGCATTCTGCGGGATCGACGCCGGAGGTGGCGAGGTGCTGACGCATCCGCGTCCACATGTACCGCTCGCGGTCCTCGTCACGGTCCAGTCGGTCGGAGTCGGCCGGGCGCAGCCGTCGGAACAAGCTGCCGATCAGCACCATCACCTGTCGGTAGGTGTCGTAGTCGGCGTCGGTCAGCGGGCGTTCGACGTACTGGTCCCACCACTCCGACCAGTGCCGGACCTTGCCGTGGTGCAGCAGATAGGCCTCCAGCTCCGCGAACCGGGGCCGCACGTCACCGATCTCCAGCCCGACGGCGTCGCCGTGCAGCCCGGACTCGTCGGTCGGCCCGGCGTCGCCGCCCGGGGCGGTCAGATCCTCGCGCGGTGACCACTGGAAGACGTGGTCGGTGGAGCGGTCCACCAGCACCAGTTCGACCCCGGGGGTCTCCAGCGCGTACGCGATGGCCTGGTATTCCGCCGACGCCTCGGTGACCGGCGCGACGACGCTGAGCGGGCCCCAGGTGGCGGGGAAGCCGGACAATTCCGACGCGAACGCCTGCACCGCGACCGGGAGGCGGCAGTTGCGGAGCTCCCCGAGCAGCGGCTGAAGATCCTCGCACAGCTCCAGGTAGATCACCCTGGGCTGCTTGGCCCGTAGTCGACGCACCATCGCCAGCGCGGAGGCCGGCGAGTGATGGCAGACCGGAAAGATCTCCAGCCGCTCGGAGAGCGCGCGGTCGACATCGTCGACGATGCCCGCGAGGATCGCACCGAGCGCGTCGGGGGACCCGGCGAACGTGGAGGCCGCGTCCGTGAGCTGCTCGCGCAGCGCGTCGAAGGGGCCGGTGACGGTGGGTGCGGTCACGACAGGGACGCGATCGCCTGGCGACCGCCGTCGAGGAAGCCGGCCCACCCGTCGTCGTCCTTACGCGCGCGCGGCTCCACCACGCCGTGCAGGTACTTGTTGAGGATCGCCAGGTCCTCCGGGCTGCGCCGGGCCAGCGAGCCGACCAGCGACCCGGCGATCGTGGCCGCCCGCAGTGTGCGGTCGCCGAAGAACTGGCTGTGCAGGATGGCGTCCTCCAAGACGCCGATCTGCTCGGCGGTGGACAGCGCCGACTCCAGCTTCTCGTCGTCGCTGGTCGCAGCGGCGGCACCGGCCCGCAGGTCGGCGAAGCTCTGCAGCAGGATGTCCAGCAGCGTGGGCGGCACGTCCAGCTCGATGCGGTGCCGGCGCAGCAGCTCCTCGGTGCGGAAGCGGACGATCTCGGCCTCGCTGCGCTTGTTGGTCACCACCGGGATCCGGACGAAGTTGAACCGCCGCTTGAGCGCCGAGGAGAGGTCGTTGACGCCCCGGTCGCGGCTGTTCGCGGTGGCGATGATCGAGAAGCCGGGCTGGGCGAAGACGATGTTGTCGTGGTCCAGCTCGGGGATGGCGACGTACTTCTCGGACAGAATCGAGATCAACGCGTCCTGTACGTCGCTTGTGGAACGGGTCAACTCCTCGAAGCGACCGACCACGCCCTGCTCCATCGCCGTCATGATCGGCGACGGGATCATCGACTCCCGGGACTGTCCCTTGGCGATGACCATGGACACGTTCCACGAGTACTTGATGTGGTCCTCAGTGGTGCCGGCGGTGCCCTGAACGACCAGTGTCGAGTTGCGGCAGATCGCAGCGGCCAGCAGCTCGGCCAGCCAACTCTTGCCGGTGCCGGGGTCACCGATCAGCAGCAGGCCGCGATCCGAGGCGAGGGTGACGATGGCCCGCTCGACGAAGCTGCGGTCGCCGAACCACTTCTGCGGGATCTCCCGGGACAGGCCGTCGGCTCGCTCCGAGCCGAGGATGAACAGACGGACCATACGAGGGCTCAGTCGCCAGGAGAACGGCTTCGGGCCGGTGTCGACCGACTCGAGGAAGTCGAGCTCGTCGGCGTACGTGACCTCGGCGGGGGCGCGCAGCATCTCGGACATGAGGGGTTGCTCTCCTAGGTGAGGAAGTTCTTGAGCTCGACGACGAGTTTGCGGATGTGCCCCGAGATGACCGGGGTGCCAAGGTCCTTGAAACGTTGACGGAACCAGGGGTTGACGCTCTGCTGGCCGGAACTGCTGACCGAGCCGACCGGGATGACCCGTACGCCGGAGCGGTGCACCGCGACGAGGCCGTCGAAGAGCGGCTGGGACCTGTCGAACTCGTAGAAGTCCGAGATCCACACCAGCACTGTGTTCTTCGGCTCGACAATCTTCGGCCGGGCCAGCGCCAGCGCCACCGGCCCGTCGTTGCCACCACCGAGCTGGGTGCGGAGCAGCACCTCGAACGGGTCGTGCACCCACGGGGTGAGGTCCAGGGCTCGGGTGTCATACGCGATCAGGTGCACGTCGACCTTCGGCAGGCCGGCGAAGATCGACGCGAGGATGGTGCAGTTGACCATCGAGTCGACCATGGAGCCGGACTGGTCCACCACGACGATGAGCCGGGCCGGGGCGGTGCGCCGGGCGGTCTGCCGGTAGTAGAGCCGGTCGACGTAGAGCCGCTCGTCCTCCGGGCTCCAGTTGGTCAGGTTCTGCCAGATGGTCCGGTCGAGGTCCAGGTTCCGGAACACCCGCTTGGGTGGCACCGACCGGTCCAGTGCCCCCGCGCTGGTCTGTTGCACCTGCGTTCGCAGCACCTCGGCGACCTCGTCGACGAACCGCCGGATCAACGCCTTGGCGTTGGCCAGTGCCACCCCGGAGAGGTTGGCCTTGTCCCGCAGCAACTGCTCGATGAGGGACATGCTGGGGGTCAACGCCTTGGCCAGCGTCGGGTCGGCGAGCACCTCCCGCAGGTGCATGCGCCGGACCAGGTCACCCTCCAGGCCCGCGAGGGTGGCGCCCAGCCCGGTGCCCTGTCGGCGCAGGTCGCCGGGCTCGCCCCCGAGCGCCTGCTCGAACCAGCCGGCGTCCGACTGCCAGCGGGCCAGTTGGTTGGCGCTGACCGGACCGGAGCCGGTGGCGAAAACGTTGAGCAGCACCTTCGACACCAGCGCGGCCCGGCGGACCTCGGCCTCGCCGGGCCGGTGGGCTTCGGCACCGCTGTCGCCGGGGTCGTCGTCACCCGGGCTGAGCAGACCGCGCAGCTCTGCCGCGAGTGCCGGAAAGCGTTGAACGATGGTGTCCACCGAGACCGCCGGGTCCAACAGGGCGGTGGGCAGCCCGAGGTCGTCGACCACGGCAACGCTCGCGGACTCCAGGCTGGGCTGCTCGTCGCGGTCAAACAGGCGCGACAGCAGCCTCCAGTAGAGGACCTGACGGCGGTTGGCGTCGGCGGACCCGCCGTTGGGGATCGGTTCGGTCATCGGCGCAGCAACCGTCCCGCTCGCTCGCGCAGCACGGCCACGGCATCGCCTGCCCGGGCCTCCTCCTTGGCGATCTTCGGATCGGTGACACCGCGCGCCCAGTCGCCGTTGTGAGCCTGCACCGCGCGTCGTTTCACGGTGGCGCGCACCGCCAGCGGCTGGAGCTGCCACCGACCGTCGTCCCACCGCAGCAGGCCCAGGAAGGCCGACGCGGCGGCGACCAGTTCGGGGGTGAGAGGGCCGGCTGCCGGCAACCGGTCGACGGCCAGCACGATCCGTTCGCCGTCCACCTCGACCGCGAGCGTGCCGTCCTCCTCGTGGACCTGGTTGCCCTCGACGAGCACCGGTTCGCCGATGAGCGTCGGGTGTCGGTCCAGTGGGGCGGTCGAGGCAGCGACCGCCGGGGGCAGCAGCACCCGAGCGGTGGCGAACGGGTCGGCGGGCTCGTCGAGGCGGGCCCGCTCGTCGACCCACCCCAGGTCGCCGCTGTGCAGTGGCAGGTCGGTGACGGTCAGCGCCCGGTGTTCGGCAAGCGCGGTGAGCAGCATCGGGTGTGCCGAGAGCAGCCGCCAGACCGCTGGCCCGACGATGGTGTCCACTTTCGCGGCGGCGACCGCCGTGCGGACCAGCCGCGCCGGCCCGCCGTCGACCGGCTCCAGGACGGCGTGCACCTGGACCTGCACGGCCGTGTCGTGGGCGTGCACGTCCACACCGAGCGGCAGCAGTCGTCCGGAGACCTGTGGCGCCTCGTCGGTCGGCTGGGTGCCCTCGCTGAGCAGCACGCCCCGGGCCCAGAGGTCGGCCCAGCGCCGGGCGGGCACCTCCACCATGGTGGCGACCGGGGCGCAGGCCCGCAGTTCGGCGGTGAGGCCGTCGAGCAGCACCGCGAGTCGGCGTAGCTCCGGCACGGCCATTGCCGCCTCGACCACCGTCGCCGCGGCGGAGAGCCGCTCGTGGTCGACGCCGCGCCAGCCGGTGACGGCCACCTCGTGCCACCACGCCCGGGCGCCCGCGAGGGCGGGCAGCGCCTCGGCGGGCCCGGAGACCGCCGTCGCCCATGGTGACCGCTGCCGTCCCAGCGCCGCGTCGCACTGCCCGAGGAGAGCGTCGTGCGCCGCACCCAGCAGCGCTGAGCGTGCCCCGGCCAGGGCGGCGAGGTGCCCGGGGCCGACCGACCCGGCGGTGACCGCGCTGACCGCTGTGGCGACCGGGTCGGCCAGTGGGGTGCCGGCCAACGCGTCGGCGAACGCGGCCAGTGACGCCGCGTCCCGCTCGCCGACCCGGCCGAAGCCGTTGGCGAGGGCGTCGTCGAAACCGGTGACCACGTCGAGCGCGTCGGTCAGCCCGACCGGAGCCTCGCGGAGCTGCGTGACCTGGGTGCCGCGCATCAGCGAGCAGCCCCGGTCGCCGGGAACCACTGCAGCTCCGGTAGCGCGACAGTGCTGCCCGGCTGCTCCAGGTAGGACAGGTGGCGCAGGAAGCGGCTGAACACCATCGCCGCCGACGTCGGCTCGTGCCTGGCGTCCAGCCGCGCCAGCAGTGCCGCGCCGCCGGACACCCCGTCACCGACGTCGACCCGCAGGTAACGGGCGACCCGGGCGGCACCGTACTGGAGGAGCGCCTCGTCGGCGAGCGCGTGCAGGTGTTTGCACGGGGCGCCGCGCAGGCCACCGCACGGCCGGTTGTTGTTGGTGCTGCAGTGATAGGCGTGGGTGCCGGCGGAGACCGACGAGACGTAGACCCGCTCGATGTCCGAGCCGCTGGAGACGACGCCCTGCAACCGCCCGTCAGCCAGTTCGACGAAGGGCACCTTGGCCAGTTTGCGGGGTCGCGCTGGCGGCACCACCGCCAGCACGCTGCGCCGTCGCCATCCGGCTCCGTCGGCGTCCGTCACGTCACGCCCTCCCACCATCGACAAACCCACTGTGATGCGCACGCCTGCCGGGGCCCGGCGGCGCTGCGACGACACGATCATGGACGACGGGTACGACAGATCCGGTGGCGGTCCGCGGCAGGGCTGGCGGGCTCCGAGCCGTGGAGATGGTCAGCCGACCGGTGCCTCGGGCTCTCTTCTCTGGCCGGTCGCGGCGGCCATTCCCAACCCCAGCAGCGCGCACACCGCGCCGACCAGGAAGAGCAGTGAGGCGGCCGGTTGACCAAGCCACTCCCAGAACGGGTGCCAGGCCGGATGTGGCTCGCCGCGGTGGTGGCGCAGCAGCGACGGGACGGCCAGCAGCACCGGCAGCCACCACAGCACCACGGCCACACCCAGCAGGCCGCTCACGGCGCTGCCGCGCTGTGCGGAGCGGTGGCTGGCCCAGCCGAAGACCCACCACCCGGCCACCGCGCCCAGCAGCGTGCCGAGCACCCCGGCGGGGGCCACCAGCGGCGGTGGCGCGCGGTGCAGCTCGACCGCCAGGTAGGCGGCGTCGGCGGCGGTCTGCGACGAGATCGAGGCGTTCAGGATGGTGTCGCCGCGTCGAGCGACCAGCGTGGTGTCGGTGATCGCGAGCGGGGTGGCGCACATCTTGTCCGCGCAGCTGATGCCCTCGGCCACCTGCGGGTCGTACACCGTCCAACCTGCGCCGGTCAGGCGGTCCCGGGCCACCGCGACGATCTGCTCGGCGGGCACCGGTGGCGCGCCGAAGGCGGCGGCGCTGGTGGCGCTCTCCTGGTATTCGCCGCCGTCACCGAGCACCAGTGTCTTCACGGTGCCCGGACGCAGCGCGTGCCCGTAGACGACGAAGAGCGCGGGCGGGGTGTCGATCTCGCCGAGGTCGTGGCCGGGAAAGGCCATGGTCAGGATGGCGCTGGCCTCGGCCCGGTCGGGTTGCGGCCTGGACGTCTCCCAGGCGACCCGGCTGGCCAACGCGCCGGTGAAGAGGCCGCACACGACCGCGGCGAGCGGCACCCAGACGACAGCAGCGCCCCTGCTCGGACGGCCCAGCCGGTGGAGAAGCCGCCGCCCGAACGGGCGGGCCGCGGAGGTGTCGGTCCCGGGCATGATCATCCCTCCGATCGAGAACGAGGCGGAGCGACGGTACATCGACCAGGGGTGTGGACGCGTACCCGCGACTGCCGCCGTCGGTGGTCGGGATCGGACAAGATGGGCGGGTGGCCGGGGCATGGCCGCGACGAGGAGGATGGCGATGCGGGTACGCGGGCGGTTGAGCGGGGGACGGCGTGCCCGGGTGGGGGCGGCGCTGGGGGCCTTGCTCACCGGCGTGGTCGTACCGACGGTGGTGCTGACCGCGGGGGCGGCGGTCGCGGCGGCGGTCGGTGCGCCGGTCTGCCAGATACGCGACGACCGGCTCCGCGAGCTGTCCGGGATGGTCGCCACCGACGACGGGTACGTGGTCGTCAACGACGGTGCCGACGACGAGGCCCGTCGTCGGATCTTCTTCCTCGACCAGCGGTGCGCTGTGGTCCGGACGGTCTCCTACCCGTCCCGGCCCAGGGACACCGAGGACCTGGCCGTCGGCCGGGACGGCACCGTCTGGGTCGCCGACATCGGCGACAACGACCGTTCGCGTACGACTGTCGGCGTGTGGCGGCTCGCACCGGGGGCGGAGCAGCCGGTGCTGCACCGGATGACCTACCCGGACCGCCCGCACGACGCCGAGGCGCTGCTGCTCGACGCCGACGGCCAACCGATGATCATCACCAAGGGTGGCAGCGGCACCGTCTTCCTGTACCGCCCGACCACCGCGCTGCGACCGGGGGCGACGACGACGCTGACCCTGGCCGGCCAGGTGACCCTGCCGACGACGACGACCAGCAACCCGTTCTCGTTCCTCGGGCGGGGTGTGGTCACCGGCGCGGCGACCGCGCCGGACGGGCGTCGGGTGGTGCTGCGCAGCTACGCCGACGCCTTCGAGTACGACGTCCCCGATGGGGATGTGGTCAAGGCGTTGACGTCCGGCACCCCCAGGACCACACCGTTGCCGGACGAACCCCAGGGCGAGTCGATCACCTACAGTCGCGACGGTGAGTCGCTGCTCACCGTCTCCGAATCCGCCGACCAACCGCCGGGTACCCGTCCGACGATCCTGCGCTACCCGGCCACGGCCGAGACGGCACCGACCACGGCCCCGACGGGCTCCACCGGCCCGGTGTCACCCACCGGCGTCCGTCCGATCGCCGCTGACACCATCGGCCCGGGCAGCCGCACCTGGCTGCTGGTCGCCGGCGTCGGGACACTGCTGGCTCTGCTCGGGCTGGCCGGTGTGCTGCGGTGGAGGCACACCGCACGCCGCTGAGCGGACGGGGCGGTGCGGCAGGATGAGTCCCATGTCCACGCTGTCCACGCTGCGTCACCCGATCATCGCCGCTCCGATGGCCGGCGGCCCGTCCACGCCCGCGCTCGCGGCTGCCGTCTCCGCAGCCGGTGGGCTGGGCTTCCTGGCCGCCGGAATGATCGACACCGACCGGCTGGCCGCCGACGTCGCCGAGGTCCGCGCTCGCACCGATCGGCCGTTCGGGGTCAACCTCTTCCTGCCCGACCCGGGCGGCGTCGACGAGGCCGCCATCCGGGCGTACGCGGAACGGCTCGCCCCGCAGGCCGCCCAGCGCGGGGTCAGCCTGGGCGAGCCGGTGGGCGGCGACGACGCGTACCCGGAGAAGCTCGCCGTCCTGCTCGCGGACCCGGTCCCGGTGGTGTCCTTCGTGTTCGGGCTGCCCGACCGGGCGGCGGTGGCCGCCCTGCGTGAGCGGGGCACCGAGGTGTGGGCCACTGTCACCCGCCCGGAGGCCGCCACGGCCGCCGCCGACCTCGGTGTGGACGCGGTCGTGGTGCAGGGCACCGAGGCCGGTGGGCACCGCGGTGGCCTGCCGGACGACGACGACTACGCGCTGCTGCCGTTGCTCCGGCTGACCGCCGCCCGCTGCGACCTGCCACTGGTGGCGGCGGGGGGCATCGTCGACGGCCCCGCGCTGGCCGCCGTCCTGGCTGCCGGTGCCACCGCCGCGCAGCTCGGCACCGCCTTCCTGCGGTGCCCGGAGGCGGGCAGTTCGCCGATGCACCGGGAGGCGGTGGCCAGTACCGCGCCGACCGCGTTGACCCGGTCGTTCACCGGTAAGCGGGCCCGGGGCGTGACCAACGACTTCCTGCGCCAGCACGACGCCGCGGCGCCGGCCGGTTACCCGCAGGTGCTGCACCTGACGCGCCCGCTGCTCGCCGCCGCCCGGCGCGACGGGGACGCGTCGGTCGCGAACGCGTGGGCCGGACAGGCGCACACACTGGCCCGTGACCTGCCGGCGGCCGAGGTCGTGGCCGACGTGAGCGCCGGTGCCCGGGCGGCCCTCGCCGCGCTGACCGAGCGGTCGACCCGCTGGGGATGACCAGGGTGCCGAGCACCGGCCCGGGCGGGCGGGGCAGGACGGGCCGGAGACCCGTTAGAGTCTCGCCGTGATCGAGATCGGTGCGCAGGTCGAGCTGTCCCACCCACCCGAGCGGGTCTGGCTGGCATTGACCGATCGGGAGCTGCTCGGCCGGTGGTTCGCCGAGGCCGAGACGCTGGAGGGCGTACCGGATCGGCTGTTGCTGCACACTGCCGGGTTGCCCGGCTTCGGGGCCGACGTCGAGGTCGAGGTGACCGACCGGCAGGAGCCGGAACGTCTCGTGCTGGCCTGCGACGAGGCGGGCCGGCTCAGCGAGGTGACCTGTGACGTCACGGCCACGACGCAGGGCTGCCGGCTGGAGGTGCGGGAGGTCACCACGCACGGCGGGTGGTCCGTCGAGCAGCAGAAGCCACGCGAGCAGCAACTCCGGCAGGCGCTGACCGTACGACTGCCGGCCATCCTCGACTGGCTCGCCTTCCAGCAGGTCGACCTACGGCGCGGCGACGGCGGGATGACCACCGAACTGCCGTTGGTCGGTGCGTCCCGCAACGGGCCGGCCCGCTCCCGTCGGCGGACGGTGGCCGCCGTGCTGGTCGGGCTGGCGGTCCTCGGCGGGTCGGCGGCGTGGGTGGCGCTCCCGGTCGGCGGGGAGCAGAGCGCCGCGCCTCCCGCGCCCTCGTCCCCGTCGCCGTCCGTGACGGCCGTCGCGGTCGCCACCACCCCACGCGCGACAGCCTCCGTGCGTCCGTCGCGGACGGCCACGTCGCCGACCGTCCGTCCGAGTCGGACCCCGTCGCTGAAGCCGACACCGACAGCCACGGCGGCGGTGCCACCACCCCCGCCGCCGCTGACCGCCCGCTACGAGACCGACTCCAGCCGGCTGTTCGGCTACACCGGCGAAGTGGTGGTCGGCAATCCCGCAGCCACTC
>NZ_JBSFBM010000080.1:0-20917 GCF_053592955.1 Micromonospora sp. NPDC002411
GGTCGACGTCCACCCTGTCGTTCCGTAGACGGACCGATCGTCGAAACGCCCGTTGGCCTGACCCCGGTACAGGTAGAGCACGCCGCTGCCGGTGTCCCGGACGAGAAGGTCTGGGCGGCCGTCGTGGTCGGCATCTCCCGGGGCGGTGAGCGTCATCGGGCTCCAGCCGCTCGAGCCGATGAGCACGGGGGGAAGCAAACCTGGTTGGTGGAGCGGATCACTGGCGTGGAGATACAGCTGATTGGCGCGGACCGCGACGACGTCGGGACGACCGTCACCGGTGATGTCGCCGACGCTGAGCACCTGGGACACAGCGGACCAGCCGGACCCTCCGAGGGCGATGCGGTCGGAGAGCCTGCCGTACCCCCGGTTCGGGTAGACCCAGAGCCCGTCTCCCACCCGCGCCAGCACGTCCTCGGTGCCGTCGCCGGTGAAGTCACCGCGGTGGCTGATCGCCGCGCCGGTCCATCCTCCCGTGCCGATGATGCCGTTGGGCCAGTTCAACCTGCCATTTCCCCTGCCGTCGTAGAGCCGTAGCTGACCGGCGGCGTCGATGGCGATGAGGTCGGCTCGCCCGTCGCCGGTCAGATCACCGGGTGTCGCCGGCGCACCGGGTGTTCTCGTACGCAGGTATCCGACGAGTGGCGCGTGGTCGGAGTAGCCGTTCGAACCGTCGGGCAGGCCGTAGTAGGTCGTGTCCACCCGGGAGAGGTCCGCGTCGCAGTACCGGAAGAGCGTTCCGGCGCCGGGGCGTGCCGCGAAGATGTGGTCGCGTTTGCGCCACACCTGCGTCGTGGAGCCGTTCCACGCGAGGTGGGTCTCCTCGTTGACGGTGTCGCCGACGCCGTACGACTGGCGGTCGCACTCATCGAACGTGGCCTCGAGATCGGCGAGCTCCCTGGACTCGGGGAAGAAGTTGAAGTCGCCGCCGAGAACGAGGTCGTGACGATCGGGCCAGACGAGATTCTCGATCGTGTCCACCTGACCCGGGCGCCGCGGATCGGTCGCGTCGGCCAGCACGTGCGTGGTGCACAGGCGCGTCGTCCACTCTGCGGTGCGTACGCAGAGCAACGGTAGCTGCTGCAGGTTCACCGTCGGCGTGCTCGGAACGGTCGGCTGGTCTGTGGTCGCGGTGATGGTCGCCTTGACGAGCACCGCGACGCCCAGGTCGCCCTTGAGATCGTTTGCGCCCGTACCCCGGCAGTAGCTGGCACCGTCGGCGGGCCGCTGCACCAGAGCGTGCCGATAGCTCCAGCCCGACCCGAGGGCGGTAGCCAGCAGGCTGAGCTGGCTGCCGTCCTCGCCACCGCAGATCTCCTGGAGCAGTACGACATTCGCGCCGTGTTCGGTCACCACCCTGGCGATTTCATTCGCCTTGCGCTGCGGGTCGGTCCGGTACGGGCAGTAGGAGTCGAAGCCGGGATTCCCGCCGGCCTCTCCGCAGATGTTCCAGGTCACGACCCGTAGTTCAGGCGGAGCCACTGCGGCCGACGCGGTGTGCGGTCGGACGGTCAGGAAGAACGGAAGGGCCACGACCAGCACGCCGAGGACTCGCAGGAGCAATCTGTGCATGGCGCCAGATCTTCGCAGACGCTCCTCGGTCCTGCTGCCCGTCGAGCCTCTCGGGGCCGGTGACCCGAAGGTCGGTGTGCGGGGGTGCCCACCTTGGCCTGACCGTCACACTCAGTCACCGTCGCTGGTTAATCGACGCATCGGACGGTTACCGCCACGCCACCCCTCGAATACGGCCGGGGGTGCTATTGCGCCTGATCACGGCGCCCCTGATCATTGCCCGAGCGTTTTGTTGACGCGCTGGTAACGAATGGGGAGAAGGCCGCGGTGGGGGACATTAATCACTTTGAGTACGGGTGGATCACACCCGCGTTGAGCTACGCGCTGTCCGTGCTCGGTTCCGTCCTCGGTCTGGTCTGCGCCGGGCGCATCCGTACGGCACGGACGAGCGGGCAGCGGGCGTGGTGGGGTCTGCTGTCGGCTTGGGCGCTGGGCGGCACCGCCATCTGGGCGATGCACTTCATGGCGATGCTCGGGTTCGCCGTGGAGAACACCCGGATCCGCTACGACGTGCCGCTGACCGTGGCCAGCACGGTCATCGCGGTGGTGGCTGTCGGTATCGGTCTGGCCATCGTCGGCACCGGCCGGTTGAACGCCGTGCGGCTGATCGCCGGTGGCGTCTTCACCGGGGCGGGCGTGGCTGCCATGCACTACACGGGCATGGCGGCGATGCGGCTCAACGGCACCCTCGGGTACGACACTCTCCGGGTCGCGCTCTCCGTGGTCATCGCCGTCGTGGCGGCCACCGTCGCGCTGTGGCTCGCGATGACGGTTCGCAAGGGGGTGGCGGTCTTCGCCTCCGCGTTGGTGATGGGCATCGCCGTGAACGGGATGCACTTCACCGGAATGAGCGCCCTGTCGGTGCACCGTCACGACGGTGCGAACCGCGAGGTGACCGGGGCCGGGGTGAGCACCCTGCTGGTGCCGATCATGCTGGCGGTCATCTTCGGGGTGGTCGGGCTGCTCTACGCGCTGCTCGCCGCCCCGACCGACGACGACCGGGCCGCCTCGGCGTACCTCAACGAGCGTCGGGTCTCCGAGCCGGCACCCCCGACGCCCGCCCCTGACCCGGTCGGCTTGCGCGCCCGGTCCACCCTCGGTCAGCCGGGCAACCCGTTCCCGTCCCGCCGGGACACGCCGCCCCGCTGACGCCGTCTCGGCGGACCTCAGGTCGGCGGCCGGTCGTCGATGACGAGGGTGGCCAGCAGCCCGGGATGGTCGGTCGCCTCGCGCATGGGCACCGACCTGCGACAACAGATGGTCACACCGCCCGTCGCCACGATGTGTTGGAGCGCGCCGTCGTCCACCCGCTGGTGGTCGGGCGGGGTGCAGGACCGCACGTCGGGGTCGCCGCCGACCCGGAGGTTGAGGTCGCCGGCGAGCACGGATCCGCTGTTCCCGCGGATGGTGGGCAGGACCGTGTCGAGCAGGTGCCCGCACTGGGCGAGCGCCACCCGGTAGCTGGTGTTGGCCAGGTGTGTGGTGCAGGCGAGCAGCCTGCGGTCGACGTCCACGCAGAGCCAGGCCCGTTCCTCGGGGTCGGCGAGATCCTGCGTCGGGTGAATTCCGCGGTGCACGCCGCCCGGGATGTCCGGCGTCTTGACGCGGGCCAGCAGCCCGACGCCGTACGGCTGCCCGTTGCGGCACCGGGTGTCGGCCCCGCTGGGCCGGTCCCCGGCGGGCTGGAACGCCGACACCACGCCCCGACCGTGGTGGACGGCCGCGAACACGCGTCGCAGGGCGGGGACGTCACCCTGACAGATCTCGTTCAGGGTGACCAGATCGGGTGCCTCGGTGTCGATCACCTCGGCGGCGACAGCCATCGACCGGCCGGTGTAGCAGCCGGCCCGACCGCTGTTGCAGAGGTTCAGTTGCAGCATCCGCAGGACCGTGTGTCGTGCGGTGTCCGTGGTGCTGGTCGCTTGCGGCCGGCCGGGCAGCCCGGCGGCGACGAGCAGCAGGCAGACGGCCACCGCTCGGCGCGAGAATCGGGACGGACGATCGGCCACGCGCACTCCGGGTGGGGCAGGCGACGGTCGTCGCCACGGTGGCAGTGATCGTACTCGCGGCGGACCGGCGGCTGACCGGGCGCGGGTCACCCCGGGGGCACGGGCGCCGCGCGTACCCCCGGGGGTTGGTCAGCGCGCGCGGACCGCGACGACCGTGTACGGGGTGGTCGGGGTCGGTGGGGTGGTGAAGCGGCCGTTGGGCAGGTAGAGCCGGCCCAACGCCGTGGCGACGGTGGTGGGTACGTCGAAGTTCGGGTCGGTGATGGTGGCGGTGAACGTTCCGGCGGTGCCGGCGCGGTTCAGCGTGACCACCGCGATCTGGTTGAGGCGGTTCTGCACGACGTAGAGGGTGCGGCCGAGCAGCAGCAGACCGTCGCCGTTGGTGAAGGTCTGGCCGGGCACGTCCACGGCGGTGCTCACGCCGGTCAGCGGGTCGACCCGGTACAGCATGCCGGTGTTCGACTGGACGACGATCAGGGCCCGACCGTCCGGTGTGGTGGTGATGCCGTTGAGGTTCACGCCGGTGCCGATTTGCTCGTACGCCCCGGTCAGCGCGATGGTGGTGAAGCCGTCGGCGGGCGGCAGCGCGCCGCCGCGACCGAGCGGCAGCCGGTAGAGCACCGGCCGGTTGGAGTCGGTGAAGTACGCGGCGTCGCGGGTCAGGATCACGTCGTTGACGAACGTGGGCGCGGTGGCGAACTGGTAGCTGGCCAGCACGTCGCCCGTGCGGGTGTCGAGCACGCGGGCGTCGCCGGCCGTGCCGCCGGCGACGAACAGCCGGCCGCGTGTGTCGACCTTGAGGCCCAGCGACGGGGTGCCGGTGGCCGCGCCGATCGTCGTGCCGCGGCCGGTGACCAGGTCGACGCGCTGGATGGCGCCGGTCGCGCGGGAGCCGAAGTAGGCGTACCGGCCGGCGGTGGCGATTCCCTCGGGCTGGAATCCGTCGGGCAGGGCGAGGACGGTGGGGGGCGGGCCTGCGGGGTGCGCCTGCGCAGGGCTGACGGCGACGGAGGTCAGTAGGGCCACGACGAGCGCGCCGCCGAGCGTGGTGCGGAGGGGGCGGTTCACTGTGCTCCTTCCGGGCGGAAGGGCGGCAGCAGCCGACACGTCCGCCACGTTCACTGGGGCCAGGACCTGTTCCACTGTACGACTGCCGCCGCCCTCCCGCCCGGCGTCACCGGCGCGACCGAGCGAATCGGCCGCGCCGGTGCGACGTCGAGCGGGGTGGATGTCAGGCGTTGCGGACGAGCCTCCACCGGTTGTCCGCGCTGCCGTTGTCGGAGTCCTGGACGGCCTGCGCGCCCCAGGCGGTCGACCCGTTCAGGATGCCGAGCAGCTTGTTGCTGTTGACGTTGCGGATCTTGTAGGTGCCGTCGCCGTTGTCCACCAGGATCCACCGGTGGTCGGCGGTGCCGTTGTCCGCCCACTGCAGGACCCGGGCGTTGTCGGCGGTGGACATGTTCTCCACGCCCAGGACCTTGCCGCTGTTGACGTTGCGGAACCGGACCGCGTTGCCGTCGGTCACCATCACCCAGTTGTGGTCCGCGGTGCCGCTGTCACCCCACTGCACGGCCAGGCCGCCGTCGGCGGTGGACATGTTCTGGATGCCCAGGACCAGCCCGGTCCCGACGTTGACCAGGCGGTAGCTGCCTCCGGTGCTGCCGCCGCCGGTGGTGCTCCAGTAGACCGTGTAGTTGTAGCCGTGGGCGTCCTGGAAGGGTGCGAGGTTCACAGTGGACCCGTTCGCGCTGGCGGTGAACGCGAGCGAGCTGGTGCTGGTGCGCGTGATCGAGGAGACGGTGAGCGACGGCAGGGCGCTCAACGTGGTGTTGCCGTAGTTGCCGGCCAGCACGGTCGGCCCGTACGTCGCGGCGGCCACCGAGCTGTTGTCGTTGGCGGCCCGCATGACGACCTGCATCGGCAGCCGTACGGTGACGGTGTCCCCGGCGGCCCAGGTGCGGGTGACCGTCGCGTAGCTGCCCGGTGTGGTGGCGACGTTCTGCGCCGTGCCGTTCACGGCGATCGTCGCGCCGGTCGTCCAGGCCGGGATCCGCACCCGGATGCTCCACGAGCCGCTCATCGTCCCGGACAGGGTCAGGGTGGTGGTGTCGCTGACCGGGTAGGTGGTGCTCTGGGTGACAGTGATGCCTCGCTGGGACCAGTTCAGGACCGACGGCGTGAACAGGTTCACGGTCAGGGTGGTCCCGTTGTAGAAGTAGATGGACTCCATCAACCTGGTGTTGATCTCCAGGCCGGTGCCCTGGCAGCACCAGAACGAGTTGTAGTCCGTGCTCCAGGTGCCGCCGCCCCACGCCGGTCCCACACCGCGACGCCCGCCCGGCCGCAACGGGGTGAAGTAGGTGATGTGGCCGTGGCTGTCGGCCGGGTTCTGCCCACCGATCAGGTGGTTGATCAGGGCCCGCTCGTAGAAGTCGAAGTAGTCGGTCCGGTTCGGGTCGAGCAGCCACAGCTCCCGGGTCAGCTTGAGCATGTTGTACGTGTTGCACTGCTCGCAGGTGTCGTTGCTGAGGTACCCGGCGATCGCGTTGGGGGCCCGGAAGTGCTCGGCCTGGCTGTTGCCGCCGATGACGTAGGTGTGCGCGTTGACTGTCATGTTCCACGCGTTGCTGGCGATGTCCCGGTAGCGGGTGGTGCCGGTGGCCTTGAACTCCCGGGCCGCGCCGATCCACTTGGGCACCTGCGTGTTGGCGTGCAGCCCGGAGAGCTGGTCCTGATTGTTGGCCAGCGGGTTGAAGACGGCGGCGTGGTCGAACCGCTGGGCGGTGGTGAGCCAACGGGAGTCGCCGGTCTGCTGGTAGATGTCGGTGAGGACGTCGTTCATCCCACCGAACTCGGTGCCCAGCATCGACTGCATCTGGCTGGAGCTCAGCCGGCTCGTCCGGGTGTCGACCCAGCCGGCCAGCGCCAGCAGCACCGTACGGGCCTGCGTGTTTCCGGTGTACCGCCAGACGTCGAGCAGCCCGGCGAGGGTCTTGTGGATGCAGTAGTAGGGCACGTTGCCGTTGGACAACGTCCGGGCTTCGAGGGCGGTGAAGTCGGACTCCGGGAAGCCGGACAGGTATCCGGCGCCGAAGCCGGCGGCTCCGTTGTTGGCCTGGCACTTGGCCAGCTCGGCCACCATGTAGTTCGCCTTGTCCCGGCAGGTGGTGTCGCCGAGCACCGCGTACGCGTACGACCACGCGGTCAGGAAGTGCCCCTGCATGTGGGTCCGGAACGGGAAGTTCGGCGCGTCCCAGCCTCCGTTGGTGGCGGCGCCGTTGGTGGACAGCCGGTGGTTGGCGCGGAAGTTGTAGAGCATCCGGTCGACGTCGACGAACCGCAGGTAGTTGAGCGTGCGCGTCTGGTTGTCCATCCAGCGGCTCGAGTTGAGCCGTACCTGCCCGAGGTCGAACGGGTACGCCGAGACGCCGAGGTCGGGTCGGACCGGTGGGACGACGGCCGCGGACGCGCCACGCGGAGCGACGGCGGCACCGGCTGCGGAGAGGGCCACGGTGGCTCCGGCGGCCTGCAGCAGGCGGCGGCGGCTGAGCGGCGGGGGTGGCATGGGACCTCCAAGGGTGTGCTGCGTGGTGGTGATCCGGAAGGTGGCGTCCTGCCGGTCGGCGGCACTCGAACTGCCACTGAGCGTGTCGACGCGCAGGAGTCGGTTCGCGTGCCGCAGGAAGTTGTCGCCGTGGGCGCCCGGTGCCCGACCCGGTACGTCATCGCGGCACATCAATGTGATCGCTAACATAGTTGGTCGTTAACATGCCCGCAACCCCCCGGATCGCCAGCCCGGCGGCCGGCGAGGGTCCGCCCGGTCGCGTCCTGCCCTGGCGTCGCGGCGACGGCCGTCGAGGTGGGGTCGTGGGCGGGTCCGAACCCGACGCCGCCGGTGTTCTTGATCGGGAGTTCATGACATAGCGTCACACGAACGGTGCTCGCTCTCCGTTGACGCCCGCCTCGCCGCTCAGTACGGTGCATCGTAAATCGTGGATGTCAGCGTCGATACATCAATGCTGCGATGTGGTTACGACGGTCATCTCGCACCACAAAAAATCGAGGTCAGATCAGGGGAGGGGGAGTCACTCAAGATCTGTTAGCGCTAACACGGCTGCCGGCCGTGCTGCTCGGTGTGCGCGCGGTGACCCCGCTCGATCGGCAGCCTGGCAGAGGTGGCTCGTCGATCCGGACCCGTGCACCGCGCACTCTCTGTGGGAGTAATCGTGAAGGTGAACACCCGCGCCACGACCTGGGCTCGCGGCAGGATCAGGCGTGCCGTCGCCTGGCTGGCGAGCCTCGTCTGCGTCCTCGCCCTGCTGCCGGCCAGCGCCGCCCAGGCGGACAATCCGATCGTCCAACACATCTACACCGCCGATCCGGCACCGTTGGTGCACAACGGCCGGGTGTATCTCTACACCGGGCACGACGAGGACGGCTCGACGTACTTCACCATGAAGGAATGGCGGGTGTGGTCGTCGGCCGACATGGTGAACTGGACCGACCACGGCTCGCCGTTGAACCTGGCCACGTTCTCCTGGGCGGACGCCAACGCGTGGGCCGGTCAGGTCATCGCGCGCAACGGCAAGTTCTATTGGTACGTGCCGGTGCGCCAGCGTTCGAACGGGCAGATGGTCATCGGGGTGGCGGTGGGCGACAGCCCGACCGGTCCGTTCCGCGACGCGCTCGGCCGGCCCCTGGTCGGAAACAACGAAATCGACCCGTCGGTCTTCATCGACGACGACGGGCAGGCGTACCTCTACTGGGGCAACCCGGGGCTCTGGTACGTGAAGTTGAACGCCGACATGATCTCGTACTCGGGTAGTGCGACCCGGATCCAGCTCACCACGGCGGGCTTCGGCACCCGTAACGGGAACGCCAGCCGCCCGACCCTCTACGAGGAGGGTCCGTGGGTGTTCAAGCGCAACGGGTTGTACTACAACGTGTTCGCGGCGGAGTGCTGCTCGGAGTTCATCGCGTACTCCACCGCCACCGGCCCGACCGGGCCGTGGACCTATCGCGGGACGATCATGCCTCGGCAGGGCGCCAGTTTCACCAACCACGCCGGCGTGATCGATTTCCAGGGCGGCTCGTACTTCTTTTACCACAACGGGGCGCTGCCGGGCGGCAGTGGTTACACCAGGTCGGTCGCGGTGGAGAAGTTCACCTACAACTCCAACGGCACGATCCCGACGATCACCATGACCACCACCGGCGCACCGCAGGTGGGAACGCTGAATCCGTACGTGCGGCAGGAGGCCGAGACGATCGCGTGGGGCTCGGGCATCGAGACCGAGGTGTCCAGCGAGGGCGGGATGAACGTCGGCTGGATTGAGAACGGCGACTACATCAAGGTCAAGGGCGTCGCGTTCGGCGCGGGGGCGACCTCGTTCACCGCCCGGGTCGCGTCGGCGACCAGCGGTGGCCGGATCGAGGTACGCCTGGACAGCGCCAGCGGCCCGACGGTGGGCACCTGCACCGTCGGTGGCACCGGTGGCTGGCAGACCTGGACCAGCACCACCTGCGCGGTCAGCGGCGCGACCGGCACCCGCGACCTGTACCTGCGCTTCGCCGGTGGCAGTGGCAACCTGTTCAACCTCAACTGGTGGCAGTTCAACGGCAGCACTGGCAGCGGCGGGAACGTCCTCACCAACGGCGACGTGGAGAACGGCACGACCGGCTGGGGTGTGAACGGCAGCGGAACGATCTCCCGGAACACGTCGGTCGTTCGGGGTGGCGCCGGTTCCCTGTCGATCACCGGGCGCACCTCCGCGTGGAACGGCCCCAGCCAGGACGTGACGGCGAAGCTCACCAATGGCAAGAGCTACACCACGAACGTCTGGGTACGCGCGCAGAGCGGCACACCGTCCGCGAAGGCGACACTGGCGCTGACCGCCAACGGTACGACCAGCTACCTCCAGCTGACCCCGGCGACCGCTGTCACCGCGAACGGCTGGACGCTGCTCACCGGCACGGCGACCCCGTCGTGGAGCGGCACGCTCACCGGCGCCACGTTCTACGTCGAGACGGCGGCGGGCACCGACAGCCTGCTCGTCGACGACGCCTCGTTCCAGTGACGTGCGGTGCCGGAGTCGTGGTCGCGCGGCTCCGGCACCCACCCGTGGCCGCAGGCGCAGTCGCCCGGTCCGTTACGACTTGACGAACGACATGTTATCGCTCACAGTCGATGGATGAGGGCGGCCACACCTGTGGCTCACCGGGCGAGTCGGCCGGCCGCACCTCGGAACGTGACGTCCGCCCAGGGCATGCCGGACGTCGCGTCAGGACTCCCAGCAGTGGTGCCGTGACGGCTACCGGGCTCGCAGTCATGGTCCCGCCGGACCTGGGACACCACCGCCGTCGTACGGGGGCATCGGTCGCCGGGCATCGCCGATGCGGCTCTCCGACGTCGCGGGTGCAGCTTCGGGCGCTGCGCCCCCACCGCTGAACCACCACAGACAAGGAATCCGCATGAATCACAGAAGACTCCTGCGAGCGGCGGTGACCATCGCGGTCACCGGCGCTCTCGCGACCGGTATGACGATGGTGTTGACCACCGGGGCCAGTGCCGGGACCACCCTCGGGGCGTCGGCGGCGGAGAAGGGCCGTTACTTCGGTGCCGCCGTGGCGACGGGCAAGCTGTCCACCAGCGTGTACACGACGATTCTGAACCGCGAGTTCAACAGTGTCGTGGCCGAGAACGAGATGAAGTGGGACGCCACCGAGCCGCAGCAGGGTCGGTTCAGCTACACCGGTGGTGATCGTCTGGTCAGCCACGCGCAGGCCAACGGCATGAGCGTGCGCGGTCACCCGCTACGAGACCGACTCCAGCCGGCTGTTCGGCTACACCGGCGAAGTGGTGGTCGGCAATCCCGCAGCCACTCCGGCGGCGAGTTGGGCCGTGGTGGTCACCTTCGCCGACGGCAGCACCGTCGACGACGTCGAGGGTGCGGAGTCGCGACAGGACGGCAGGTCGATCACCTTCACCGGCGCGGCCCTGCCGGCGGGCGGGTCACAGACGTTCCGCTTCGACGTACGCGACAACCGGCCCAAGGCCCGGGCGCCGGAGAGCTGCACGGTGGGCGGCAACCCGTGCGCCGGCCTCTGACCTAAGGCCTGTTTCACAAGAACTGGCCGGCCTGCGGCGGGCCCGGACGACGCCCGGCGGCGTTGCGGTTCCGCCCAGATACAACACCGGTATCCGGACGAGACCGCGCCTTGCCGGATCGCCGCCCGGACTCCGCCTCGGCTCGACCGCCCTTATGAAACAGGCCTTAGGCTGCGGTCATGGCACTGCTGCACCGGGCCACACTGCGCCCCACGAAACTCGACCTGCTGGTCGCCTGGCTGCCGGACCAACAGTGGTTCGCCGGGCCGATCGGCGCCTCCGGCACGCTGACCGCCGCGGACGTGGTGAGCCGGGGCGCGTACCGCTTCGACGACCCGGCCGGTGAGGTCGGCATCGAGACGATGCTGATCGGCATCGCCGACGGGCCGGTCCACCAGGTCCCGCTCACCTACCGCGCCGCGCCTCTCGACGGAGCCGAGGACTGGCTGGTCGGCACCACGGAACACTCGGTGCTCGGCACCCGATGGGTGTACGACGGCTGTGGCGACCCGATCTACGTCACCGCGCTCGCCCACGCGATTCTCACCGGCGCCGGTCAGGCGGAGCAGTACTTCGAGGTCGACGGCCGGCGCGAGGTGCGCGAGCCGACGGTCACCATCGTGGTCAGCGGTGGCGGCGAGGCCGACGTGCCCGCCATCGGCGCCGTGCGCCGGGTGGTCGACGAGGATCACACGCTCATCGACACCGACGCCGTCGGGCTGGTCGTCGTCCGCAGGCCGGGCGCCGAGGCGGACAGGTCGGCCGGGGCGATGCTGGGCGGCAGCTGGGATGGCCAGCCGACGACCGTGCCGCTGGCGTACGCCAAGCTGCTCTGACCTGCTTCTTCTGTGTGTGCGGTGGGCGGCCCGGGACGATCCGGCCGCCCACCGCGTTCACCACTGCGCCGGAGGCGGGGGCGGCGACACGGGCGGTCGGTCGTCGCAGGTGATGGTGTTGGGCAGCAGCCACGGTGCGAGCCAACCGCCGTCGTTGCCGCCGAGGTCGGTCAGCGTGAACTCCGAACCGGCCGGGGTGAAGTGGAACGACCCGCAGTTGTTGACGCCGACCGCGCCGACGTTGCGGGCGTCCACGTTGGCGAACGAGGCGGACCCGGCCGCGCGGGCGCTGACCACCGAGGTGCCGGTGCCGTCGACCCGGATGTCCCGGAACTGCACGTTGGTGATCGAGTAGAGGTCCTTCACCGGCCAGTCGCTGACCAGCATGATCGCGTTGTACGTGCTGTCGAGGTACGCGTCGCCGGTCACCTGGATGTCCGCGTCGATGCTGCGGTCCAGCGCGAAGATCCAGATCGCGCCGAGGCCGATGTTCCAGTTCAGCTCGTACGTGCCGGCGCGGGCGGTGGTGTTGTTGGTGATCCGCAGGTGCCCGGTGAACGGCTCCGCGCCGAAGCGGGATCCGGCGTGGATGCCGCTGCCCTCGCGGACCGGGTCGGCGACGAGGTTGTGCGACACGGTGGTGTCGGTGCCGCCGTAGATGGCGATGCCGTTGGCCAGGGTCGGTGACTGCACGGTGTTGTGGTCGAAGGTGTTGCGGGCGTTCGCCGTCTTCTCCGACCACATTGCCAGGCCGTCGTCACCGGTGTTGCGGACGAAGTTGTGCGCGACCAGGGAGTCGGTCACTCCGGTGTGGAAGTTGAGCGCGTCGGCGATCTGGTCGACGATGATGTTGTTGGTGACCCGGACGTTGCGCATCGGCCCGTCGAACCACACACCCACCTTGGTGTGGTGCAGGTAGAGCCCGTCGATGGTCGAGTCACTCATCGCGCCACCGATCGCGTTCACCTGGTCGGTGTCGATGCGCTCCCGAACGTCTCCCTCGATGGCGAAGCCGGAGAGGTGGACGTTGCGGCTGCCGCCGTCGGCGGCGTCCCGGCCGTAGAACCCGACGCCGGTGTGCACCGAGCCGTCCGGTGCGGGTGTGGGCAGGGCGACCTCGCGGCCCTTGATGATGGTGTGCCAGTTGCCGGCGCCCTCGATGGTCACGTCGTCGACGATGACGTGCCGGTTGACCTGGTAGGTGCCCGGCGGGATGTAGACCTTCAGGTGGGTGCGCCGGGCGAAGGCGATGGCCTTGTCCAGGGCGTCGGCGGAGTCCCGCCGGCCGGTCGGGTCGGCCCCGAAGGCCAGCACGTTCGCCGCGAGCAGCCGGACGCGCGGCGGGGCGACCAGTTCGGAGTCGAGCAGGTCGATGACCGTCCAGGCGGCCGCGCTGCCGGGTGGCGCGGTGAGCCGGATCCGGTCGCCGGCCCGGTAGGTGCGTCCGAGCAGGAGTCGCTGCTCGTCGTAGAAGTGGGTGGGACGGAACGGCGTGGTGATGCTCGGGTACGGGGTGGTGGCCGCCGGCACGCACTGGCACTCGGTGATCCACCAGTCCGGGTGCAGCAGCCCGGCCTGCGGGTCGTTGGTGAACGGGTACTGGTTGTAGAGCCACGAGTACTGCGACGTGAGCGTCATGGTGCGCAGGTGCTTACCGTTCGCCGTGACCTGTAGCGGCGCGGTGATCCCGCCGCCCTGCGGCGCGTCCGGGATGCTGTACCGCACGGTGATTCCGTTGGCCGCGCTGGGCAGGACGAACTCCACGTACTCCCCGGGGGTGAGCCGGACCGCCCGGCGGCCGGAGGCCTCGGCGGGCAGCGTGTAGGCGGACCGGTCGGGGCCGATGATCTCGCCGGTGGTGCGGGCGTTCTCGGCCTCCTGCTCGACGAAGCCGACGTTCGCGCCGCGCCCGGCGACCAACGCCGGGTCGAGGGCGGCCCGGGTGACGACGGGCGTCGCGCCGGGGGAGAGGGTCGGTCGGGCGACGGCCACGCTGGGGGTGACGACCAGCAGGGTGAGGCCGGCCGCGAGCGCGGCTGCGGTGGCGGCCGGACGGCCGGGGCGTCCCCGCGCCGGCATGATGGTCCGAAACATCGGTGACCCTCCTGGGTGGATGGTGGTGGGAGGCTCGCCCGGCGCCCCCGACGCCCGGCATTGATCGTCATGATGTCAGCACTAAACACCGCGCTGCAAGGTCGCAAGCGGACAACGAAAAGAAGCGACAATCAGGCCGCAAGAAATGGACGGTTGCCGAGTTGAGGTGATGCGCGTCGTCTGCCTCGACCAGCTCACGCCGGGCGTAGGCTGACACTCGTGGATCAAGAAGACCGGATCGCCCTGTTCCTCGACTACGAGAACCTCGCTCTCGGCGCGCGCGACCACCGTGGTGGCGCGGACTTCGACTTTCGGCCCATCGCCGACGCGCTGGCGGAACGAGGCCGGGTGGTGGTCCGCCGGGCGTACGCCGACTGGTCGTACTTCGACGAGGACCGACGGATGCTCACCCGGTCGCACGTCGAGCTGATCGAGATCCCGCAACGGATGGGCGCGTCCCGGAAGAACGCCGCGGACATCAAGATGGCCGTCGACGCCATCGAGTTGGCGTTCGAGCGCGACTACATCTCCACCTTCGTGATCTGCAGTGGGGACAGCGACTTCACGCCGCTGGTGCACAAGCTGCGCGAGCTGAACAAACGGGTCATCGGCGTCGGGGTCGAGGGGTCCACGTCGGCGCTGCTCCCACCGGCCTGCGACGAGTTCCTCTACTACGACCGGTTGGAGGGTCTGGACATCCCACCGCCCCGCAGCCAGCGGGCGCGTCCCACCCGCCAGGTCGGTGCGAACCAGCGCCCGCCCGAGCCTGAGCCCGAGCCCGAGGTGGACCGCCGACCCGCCGGCGAGGAGCCCGGCCGGGGGGACGTGGACACGCTCGCGGTGCTGGTCGCCCAGACGGTGGCCGGGTTGCAGGGCAGCGCCAACGGCGAGGTCACCGCGTCCCGGCTCAAGCGCACCCTGCTGCGTAAGGACCCCACGTTCAGTGAGTCCGACTACGGTTTCCGCACCTTCGGCGAACTGCTGCGCCACCTCGCCGAGCGCACCGTGGTCGAGCTGGCCGAGGGTCCGGCCAAGGGTGACCCGGAGGTCTCGCTACCCGAGCACGGTGACCGGGAGGTCGCGTTCGGCCTGCTCCGGGGCGTCGTGGCGGACCTGGGCAGTGGCGGCAACCCGGTGGCGTTGTCCGGGCTGAAGAACCAGGTACGCCGGGCCCGCCCCGACTTCAGCGAGAAGAAGCTCGGCTACCGCAGCTTCCTCCAGTTCTGCAAGGCCGCTGCCACGGCCGGCGTGCTGGACCTGCGCTGGAGCCCCGAAGCCGACGACTACCTCCTGACAACCCAGACCTGACCCCGCCTGCGTGAGGGTGAGGGTTCGCTGATTGGCAAGTCAGGGGCGAAAAATCCACCCGTTATGGTTTCGAACCGTCAACGCTTGACCCGAATTACGCCTGGATTGTCGCTCTTGCCCCGGTCCGGGCACACCTGCGCCGTACCCTCTGCGCGGGAATTGCTATACGGTCGGCGAATGAAGGTGGAGGAGCACTGGTGGAACGGAGACACGACCCCGCGCGGGCGCAGGGACGTGTACATCCGTACTGACGGGCAGGGTTGGGAGGTCCGCGCCCAGATCGGTGGGGCGTCGGGTCGTGAGCGGGTGCAGCAGTGCCCCAGCCGGGCCTCGGCGGCCATCCTCGCCGACGCCTGGCGCGGCACCCACCCATCCTGGCGCGAGCTGAAGCAGCGCTGATCCGGCACCGGGCCGGGTCGGCAACGCTCCCGGGCACCCCCAGCCCGGCGCGCGCGCCGACCGGCCCGGCGCTCGGTACACCGGACCGCCAGACGCTCAGCGGCCGATATTCGATCTCCTTGATCAAGTGATGAGAAATAGGTCCCGCAGAGCGGATTCAGCTACTTTCCATCACTCGATCAAGGCTTGGCGACGGGCTCGTGTCTCTGCCCTCAGGTCGGGTACACGAAGGTCTGCCGGTCGCGCCTGATGGAGGTCCCATGTCGCAGGGTCCCGCTGAGGAGAACCCCAGGCTCGACGAGGAGGTCCGGGAGGCCGAGCGACGGCTCGCCAACCTCACCGCCTCGTCGGACGACGTGCTGGACGACGACGCGCTGACCGACGACGACGCGCGAGCCCCGGACGAGGCACCCTCCGAGGGCAACCCTCATCAGGAGTGACATCCTCGCGCTCAGGGGCGGGGAACCGCCCCGTGCCCGTGTACGCCGGCCGTGACCCGCTCGCGCCGGTGCGCGCCGCGGGGGCGGAAGGACGAGGCCGGGGCCTGCCCGCGACTCACTGCCAACTCGTTGCCGCGCGACCGGAGGAACGGTCGTTCCAGCAGGTGGTAACTGAGGGCGGTGCCTCCCAGGGCGATGCCGATGCCGATCACGCCGACCGCAATGCTGGGCAGGCCGAGCCAGTTCCTGCTCAGGAGCACGATGGGGAGGGTGTGCCAGAGGTAGAGGCTGTAGCTGATCCGTCCGGTCGCCACCAGCGGTCGCCAGGACAGCAGCCGAGCCGGGCCCGCCGGGCGGGCCTCGTAGCCGGAGAGGATGAACAGCACGGCACACCCGACGGTCAGCGGGAGCGCGACGAGGCGGTAGGCCGGCGAGTAGGGATCACTGCCTAACGCCGTCCATAGTGCGACGAACGTGAACGCGGCCACCAGGATCGGGCGGCCGCCGATCCGGAGCCTCAGTGTCCGGCCCTGGGCCAGCGCGAAGGCGATTGCGGCGCCGACCAGCAATTCACTGGTGTGGGCCAGGGGGCCATAGTAGAACCACCAGCCGGGTTGGACGGCCGCGGCGAGGTAGACAGCCCCGGCGGCCAGCAGCGCGAGGCGTGTGGCGCGGGCCGCCGGCATGCGGCGGAGCCGCAGCACCGCCAGAGGCCAGAGCAGGTAGAAGTACCACTCCACCGAGAGAGACCACGTCATCGAGAAGGGGTCGATCGGGGCGCCCCCCAGTGTGACCCACAGCGACGTGGCCTGGACCGCGGCCACGAGACCGTGGCGCAGGGACGTCTCCGGGGAGAGGGCGCTGTCAGGCAGGAGCCAGGCCAGCGCGGTGATGCCCACCAGCGCCCCGACCAGCGGTGGGTAGAGCCGTCGTACGCGGTTCCGTAGGAAGCCCCCGTACGGCGGCATCCGCTTGACCAACAGTGTGGTGATGATGAAGCCGCTGAGGACGAAGAAGAGGTCGACTCCGATGTAGCCGCCCTCGAAGCCGGGGAGCCGCTGGCCGATCCAGTGGACGGCGCACACGGCCAGGATGGCGATGCCCCGGATGCCGTCGAGGTGGTCCACGCGACCCTTCGAGCCAGGTGAGCTCCGTGGGGAGTCGAACCTGGTGACCATGACATCGTTCACCGATGGAGAATTGCACATTTGTCCGGCCTCGTGGCGGTTATCGGTCTTCTGTCCATTGATGACTTCGTACTCCAGCTCAAGCCCTGGCACAGATGTCGACACGGGCCCTGGGGCCTGCCCGGCCGGTAGCTGCCGGACAGGCCCGTCGTTCGACGAGGGTTCAGCGTTTGAGCGTGAAGGTGAAGTCGCCGGAGAGCCTGCCGCTCAACCGGACCGCCGAGACGATCCTCCCTTCCCGGATCAGTCGATCGACCTCGCCGCGCGACAGACCACAACCGTCGGCGATCAGTCGTACCGGCCGGACCGGGATCCGTGCCGCGAAGCGGACGACCACGTCGATCACGTCGTGGTCGAGGTGATCCGATCCGTCGGTGTCCAGACGCCAGGCGTCGGTCCAGTCGAGGTCGAATCGGTTACGGCGCTGCACGATCGGGTCCTGGAGCAGTTCAGCGGTCAGCCCGCTGTCGTTGTCGTGCAGCCGGTCCAGCACCTCCGGGTGGATGGCGCGTACCGTCATCCGCTCCAGGACGGTGAGCTTCGCCGTGACCCCGCAGGCGGTGCAGAGCGCGAGGAGCCAGACGTCGATGAGTTTGTGATTGGCGTTGACGCGGAACCTGCCGCTCGGCCGCAGTCGCCGCGACGCGCAGGCGTGGCAGCGACGGCGGACGAGGGGCAGGCAGGTGGGCACGACGGCCCAGGTGATGAGCACAGAAGTACACCGGTTCCAGTGAGAAAGTCCGCAGCAAGAAGGAGCGCGGCGCACAGGGCGCGACGCGCGACAGATCAGCGCTCGGGAAATCTCACAGGGTGTACAACGGCACGTCCTTGCCTAGACGACCTGGTTGCGCAGCACGGTAACGGCGGACGACGCCGCCGCTCCACCGGTTTTCGCGCGCGCCTCCAGGTCGCCCGGCGACGTCAGGCGGTCGGGACCGGCAGCACCACGCCCTCGGCCGCCGAACGGTGCGCCAGCTCGATCAACTCGACGGTGGCGACCGAGTCCCGTGGGTCCACCGGCATCGGCGTGCCGTCGCGCAACGCCGCCGCGACCTGCGCGTAGAAGCTCTGGTACGACCCGGGCTGGGTGGTCACCGTCCGCAGGTCACCGTCGACGCCGAGCATGCCGTACCGCTCCGGCGGGACCTCGCCCCAGCCGGGCTGGTCCGGCCGGCCGCCGGCGTGCAGCGCCGCCTCCTGCACGTCCAGCCCGTACGTCGTGTAGCCGGCCCGGTCGCCCAGCACCCGCAGGCGGGGCCCGAGCTGGGCGGTCATCGCGCCCATCCACAGGTGCGAGTGCACCCCGTTGGCGTGGGTCAACGCCACGAAGGCGTCGTCGTCGACGGCCGCGCCGGCGCGGCGACGGTCCACCTCCGCATAGACGCGGTCGACCCGGCCGAAGAGCTGCACCGCCTGGTCGACGAGGTGCGCGCCCAGGTCGAAGAGAGCGCCGCCGGCCTCCTCGGGACCGGCCAGCTCCCGCCAGCCCGGCTTGATCGTCGGACGGAAACGCTCGAACCGGGACTCGAAGCGCAGCACCCGCCCCAACTCGCCCTGCTCCACCAGGCGGCGGGCGGTCAGGAAGTCACCATCCCAGCGCCGGTTCTGGAACACCGTCAACGGCACCCCACGCTCGGTCGCCTCGTCGACGAGCGCGCGGCCCTCCGGGGCCGTCGCGGCCAACGGCTTGTCCACCACGACCGGCAGCCCGGCCGCGAGCGCCGCCCGCGCCATCGGCACATGGAGCCGGTTCGGCGTCGCCACCACGACCAGGTCGAGATCATCAGGGGTACGCCAGACCTCGTCGGCGTCGTCCACCAGGCGGGCATCCGGGAAGAGCTGCCCGGCCTGCTCACGCCGCTCGGGATCCCGGGTCACGATGGCATCGAGCCGCAGCCCGGGCGTCGCGGCGATCAGCGGTGCGTGGAACACCCGACCCGCCAACCCGTACCCCAGCAGACCAACCCGCAGCGCCTCCGCCATGCCCGTGCCCCCATCTTCCTGGTCCGCGCCCCGATGCGGCGGCGGTACCGCGGAGGAGAATCTACGCCCCGAGCGGGCCGGCGTGATCTCGACCCGGTGCTGGTCAGGCCGTTGGGTCGGCCCGAAGGTAGGTGAGGACCGCGAGCACCCGACGGTTGGTGTCGTCGCTCGGAGGCAGGTCGAGCTTCAGCAGGATGTTGCCGACGTGCTTGCCCACCGCCGCCTCGGTGACGTGCAGCCGGGAGGCGATCGACGCGTTCGACCGGCCCTCGGCCAGCAGCGTCAGCACCTCGCGTTCCCGAGCGGAGAGCGCGGCGAGCGGATCGCGCGGACGGTGCAGGAGTTGCCGGACCACGTCCGGGTCGATCGCCGTGCCGCCGGCCGTGACCCGACGCAGCGTGTCGACGAACTCGGTGACCTCGGCCACCCGGTCCTTGAGCAGGTAGCCCACCCGCTGGCCGTCGCCGCTGTCCAGCAGCGCCGCCGCGTACCCCGTCTGCACGTACTGACTGAGCACCACGACCGGAAGGTGCTGTCGCTCGGCGCGTAACGCGACGGCCGCGCGCAACCCGTCGTCGCGGCGGCCCGGTGGCATCCGGATGTCGGTCAGCACGAGGTCCGGTTCGTGCTCGCGGGCAGCGTCCAGCAGTTCCGGCGCGGAGCCGACGGCGGCGCAGACCGTGAAGTCGAAGCGGGTCAGCAACCCGACCAGGCCCTCCCGCAGCAGCACCTCGTCCTCGGCGAGCACCACCCTGGTCAGCGACGGCACGGCAGCTCCACCCGGATCAGGGTAGGCCCACCGGGCGGGCTGGACAGCAGGAGCCGGCCGTCCACGGCGGCGACCCGGTCGGCGAGACCGGTCAGGCCCGTACCCAGGCTCGGGTCGGCGCCGCCTCGACCGTCGTCGGACACCTCGACCACCAGGTCGCCGCCGGTCCGGGTGAGGCGAACGTCCGCGTGGGTCGCCCCGGAGTGCCGGACCACGTTGCCCAGCGCCTCGGACACCACGAAGTACGCGGTGGTCTCGACGATCTCCGGTAGCTCGCCGTCGAGGTCGGCGCGGACGGTGACAGCGACTGTGGACGCGTCGGCCAACTCCTGCGCGGCGCCGGCCAGGCCGAGGTCGGTGAGGCTCTGCGGGCGGATGCCGTGCACCAGTTGCCGCAGCATCACCATCAGGCCCCGGGCCTGGTCGTGCGCCACGGCGAGGGGCCGGGCGGCGGGGGAGTCCTCGGGTACGTCCAGCCGGGCCAGGCCGAGCTGGAGGGTGAGGCTGGTCAGCCGGGGCTGTGCCCCGTCGTGCAGGTCGCGCTCGATCCGGCGTCGCTCGGCCTCGTAGGCGCTGACCAGGCGGGTACGGGAACGGGCGACCTCGCGCAACGCCGCCGCATCGACCGGCCAGGCCAGCGCCCAGCGGGCCACGGTGGCCTGGACGGCGGTGAACAGACCGGCCGAGTAGCAGAGGACCGGCAGGAGCAGCACACCCACTATCGCGTACGGGACGGCCTCACCGGTGGTCTCGATCGGCTGCCAGATCACCACCGGCTCGTTCGGGTCGCCGGCCAGCCAGGGGCTGGTGATCAGTCCTAGGTCGAACACCAGCAGCAGCAGGAACACCCAGTACGTGATCGGGGTGACCCCTCCCAGCCAGAACAGGTACGCCACCTCCCGCCATCCGGCGGCGGTGCGGTAGCGGGCGACCAGGCCCGGCCACGGCGACGGAGGCAACGGGCGGCCGTCCACGAGGCGCAGTCGCCACCGCTCGACGGCGGCCACCGGGAAGCTGACGATCGGCGCCAGCGCCAGCACGGTGAGGCTGCCGACCGCCAGGAACAGCATGAGCGGGACGCCCGGCGGGCGGTCGTGCAGCAGCAGCCCGTTGACGGCGGCGAGCAGGGGTGCGCCGATGACGAGGAGCCCGACGGCGAGCACGCCCGCGATCGGCACGGTGCTGACCAGGTAGGCCAGCGCCCGCCAGGGC
>NZ_JBSFBM010000081.1:0-20912 GCF_053592955.1 Micromonospora sp. NPDC002411
CTGCTGCTCGCCGGGCAGGCCCAGGAGACCCTCGGTGATCAGGGCCGGGCGATGACCGCCTGGCACGAGGCGTTGCAGGTGGCCACGGCGGCCGGCCCTCCGCTTCGTCACTCGCTCAGTACGTGCCGTCCAGCTGGCCGCGCAGCTTGGTCAGCGCCCGGGTCAGCAGCCGGGAGACGTGCATCTGCGAGACACCGATCTGGTCGGCGATCTGCGACTGGGTCAGGTTGCCGTAGAAGCGCAGCGTGAGGATCTTCTGCTCGCGCTCGTCGAGGGTGGCCAGCGCCGGGCCGAGGGCGACCCGCAGCTCGGCCAGCTCGAACTCGTTGTCCTCGCCGCCGAGCATGTCGCCCAGCTCGGTGGCCCGCTCGCCGTCGCCGGTCGGGGTGGACAGCGACACCGCGTTGTACGCGCGGGCGCCCTCCAGGCCCTCCAGGACCTCTTCCTCGGTGAGCTTGAGGTGGGCGGCGATGTCGGCGACCGTCGGCGAGCGGCCGAGGGTCTGCAGGAGCGAGCTGTTGGCGTCGGAGATGGCCAGCCGCAGCTCCTGGAGCCGGCGGGGCACGCGGATGTCCCAGGTGCGGTCCCGGAAGTGCCGCTTGAGCTCGCCGATGATGGTGGGGATCGCGTAGCCGGCGAAGTCGACACCACGGGAGGGGTCGAACTTGTCGATGGCCTTGATCAGGCCGACCGCGGCGGTCTGGGCCAGGTCGTCGGTCGGCTCGCCGCGCCCGCTGTAGCGGTGGGCCAGGTGGTTGGCCAGCGGCAGCCAGGCCTCGATCGCGCGGTCCCGCAGGGCGGCGCGCGACGGGTGGTTGGCGGGCAGCGCCGCCATGGCGTTGAGCAGGTCGGCGGCGCTGTCGGTGAGAGCGCGCGGGTCAAGCTTTGCGGGTGCCTTCACGGCGGTGCTCTGCTGCTCAGTGATCGTTGGCGCGGTCATGGGTGGTCCTCCCTGCACCTCGTCCGCGGACAAAAAGGTGTGACTCTTTGGTTTAGCTTTCTATGGGCCGTTCGGGAGTCACCTTAACCTGATCGTCTCGCAGAAATCTAGCCGAAAGGCTGATGTACTTAAGGTGTGTTGAGCAACAAAGGCAGCAAATCCGGCATTATGCGGTCTGGCTGTGAGGATCCTTACCCGTTCTGCGGCTGCGCTTCGCCACCCGGTCATCCCTCCGGCCTGACCGACCGGCCGTCGTCCCGCCCCAACCGGTCAACATGAAATCCGACATCAGGGCAGGAGTGTCGCCTATCCGTCGTTGTCCCGCTGGCGGGACCGGCCGTAGCGTCGCCTGTACACACCCGGTTCGGAGGCACCGTGCTCGATCCAGCCGCTCCCCAGCTCGTCCTGAACAGTCGAACGCTCTACTTCAGTTGGCTGCCGGCGGACCCGGACGCGGTCGCCGCACTGGTTCCGCCGGGGCTGTGCCCCCGCCCCGACCGTCAGGTTTTCCTCAACCAGTACATCGTGGATGACGAGACACAGACCTCCGGCTTCGGCGCGTACTCGCTGACCTACCTCGGGGTCTCACTGGTGGGCGTGGACGCCCCCGGTGGCCTCAACCCGGGGGGCTGGTGGAGCCATTACGTGGCCTCCAGTCGGCGGGTCCGTGAGTACGCCGCCGCCCGTGGCGCCCCGGTGCTCTCCGGGCGGACCAGGATCGAGGTGAGCGGCGAGGACCTGCTCTCCGAGACGGAGATCGACGGGGCCCCGTTGATCCGGGCACGCTGCCGGGTGGGCGAGACCGGTCACGTGATCAGCAGCGGGCACCACCGCTACTTCACCCGTCGTGACGGCCAGCTCCTCAGCTCGGCGTACCCGTTCGTCGCCGAGCCGGTCGCCCCGTTCGAGATCGAGTCGGTGGAGTTCCTCCAACCGGGGCACCCGATGTACGCGCTCCGCCCGGCCAACCCGCTGACCATCGGCTTCGGCTACTACTCGCCGCGTTCTTCGTTCGCCTATCCCGGCGGGTTGACGGTGCACCCGGTCGCCGCGCCGGAGCCGGCCCGACCTGTTCACCAGGTGCCGGCCAGCCTCGCCCGCAGTGGCCTGCCGTCCGGGTCGTAGACCAGCCGGTACACCGGCAACGCCCACGCCCTGGTGAACCACGGCAGCCGCTCGGGGCGGTGCGGGCGCAGCCGTCCGGGCGGCCGTTCGCCCACCTGACCGCCGTCGTACCACCGCTGGAGCGCGTCGGCGGCAGCGGTGACAGCCGCGACGGCGTCCGCCGGGTCGAGCAGGTCGGCGTCGTCCGCGCCGTCCGGATCACGATCCAGGTGCTCGCGCCAGAGCCGTAGCCGCAGGTCCCGGGCGAAGACCCGAGCGCCGTCTCCCTGACCTGCCGGATCGGTGGGCTCCCGCTGGTCGCGGGTCTCATCGAGCACGGCGCAGGACAACTCACTGTCGTGCGTCCAGGACCGGCGGTTGAAGTTGTCGCTGCCCACGCTGGCCCACACGTCGTCGACGACACACACCTTCGCGTGCACGTAGACCGGGTCGCCGGAGCGGTTCTCCACGTCGAACACGTGCACCCGGTCCGGTGCGGCGCGCTCGCACAGCGACAGCGCCTGCTCCCGCCCGACCATGTTCGGTGGCAGCGCCAGCCGGCCGTCCACGTCCGGGTGCCGCGGCACCACGGCGACCAGGTGCAGATCCGGGTTGTCCCGCAGTGCGTGCGCGAACAGGTCCGCGACCTCGGCGGACCAGAGGTACTGGTCCTCCAGGTAGATGAGTCGGCGGGCGCGGCGCACCGCCTTGGTGTAACCCCGGGCCACGGTCCGCTCGCCGTCGGGGGCGAACGAGTAGCGGGGGCGGACGGCGGGGTAGGTGCGCAGCACCTGGATCTGGTGCGGACCGCAGGGCGGTGGATCGGCCGGTTGTTCGGGCAGCGGGTCCGGGCGCAGGTCCGCGCCGCGCAGCCGGTCCCGCAGGTAGGCCATCGGGTTCTCCGAGTCCAGGGGCATCGGGTCGGTCCAGCGTTCCCGGAACAGCGTGTCCAACGCGCCGACCACCGGACCGCGTACCGCGAGCTGGACGTCGTGCCAGGGCGGGGTGGGTCCGTAGCGGGGGGACATCTGTACCGGTTGCGGGTCGCCATGGTGATCGGCGTCGTCGCGGCGGCTGTGGCACAGGTCGATCCCGCCGGCGAACGCGATGTCCCGTTCCGGTGCGTCCGGGTGCCGCAACACCACGAGTTTCTGGTGATGCGACCCGCCGCGCCGGACCCGCTGGTCGAGCAGCACCTCGCCACCGGCTGCCGAGATCGTCTCGCTGAGGTCGCGGTTCTCCGCCTCGCTGTAGGCCAGCACGTCGAGGTGCGAGCGCCAGATCAGCCCTTTGACCACCACGCCGCGCTGCGCGGCCTGGGCGAAGAGTTGGGCCACGGTCGGGCCGTCCGGGCGCAGCCGCTGGTCCGGGTCACCCCGCCAGTCGGTGAAGAACAGGTGGTCACCGGGGCCCAGCGCCTGCACCTCGTCGACCAGTCGGTCGAAGTACGCGGCACCGTGAATCAACGGCTCAGCGAGGTTTCCCGTGGTCCAGACGGGTAACCCAGACACCGGGTTGGCGCGTTCCTCAGCGGTGAGAAACCAGTCCTGCAATGGCACCGTCCAGCCCCCTGGAGGTCGGCTACGTCCTCACGGTAGGACGAGCGACCCCGGTCCGCACGCCGGGCCGACGGACCAGTGACCTGGTCAACGTCATCGAAGAGCGACGCGACGACAGCCGAGGAGGCCACACCATGCCCCGCGACATGACGAATCCCGTGACCGAGGACCGCGAGCCGGCGGTGGAGAGCGAACGGGGTGCGCTGGTAGCGGTGTTGCTGATGGTGATTCTGGGCGTCGCCGGGATATTCGCGGTCTCCTGAGGCGGCGCCGACGCCCCGGCGGTGATGCGGGAGCGTCGGCGTCGATCGCAGTGGCGACCTGCCGTCAGGCGGGTCTGACGACCCTGGCACGGGCCCTCGTCAGGGCCGGGTGCCCTGGCCGCCGGTGTGCGGCAGCCGCTCGCTGGGGATCACGCCGAGACGTCCGGCCTGGAAGTCCTCGAAGGCCTGGATCAGCTCGTCCCGGGTGTTCATCACGAACGGGCCGTACTGTGCCACCGGCTCCCGGATCGGCTGACCTCCCATGATGTAGAGGTCGAGCGCCGGGGTGTTGCTGTCCTGTGCGACGTCGGCGCTGAATCGCAGCGCGTCACCCGGACCGTGCACCGCGAGCTGGCCGGTACGCACCGGCCGCCGGTCGGTGCCGACCGTGCCGCGCCCGCCGAGCACGTACACCAGGGCGTTGAACTCGGGCTGCCAGGGCAGGTCGACCTGAGCCCCCGGCTGCACGGTGACGTGCGTGATGGTGATCGGGGTGAAGGTCGAACCCGGGCCGCGGTGCCCGGCGATCTCACCGGCGATGACCCGGATCAGCGCGCCACCGTCGGGGGTGGTGAGCAGTGCCGACTCGCCGCCCCGGATGTCCTGGTAGCGGGGCGGGTTCATCTTGGCCGAACGGGGCAGGTTGACCCAGAGCTGGGTGCCGTGGAAGAGGCCGCCACTCATCACCAGGTGCTCCGGCGGCGCCTCGATGTGCAGCAGGCCACTGCCCGCCGTCATCCACTGGGTGTCGCCGTCGGTGATGGTGCCGCCACCGCCGTGCGAGTCCTGGTGGTCGAAGACGCCGTCGATGATGTAGGTGACCGTCTCGAAGCCCCGGTGCGGGTGCCACGGGGTGCCCTTCGGCTCACCCGGCGCGTAGTCGACCTCGCCCATCTGGTCGAGGTGGATGAACGGGTCCAGGTCGGTGGTCGACACCCCGGCGAAGGCGCGACGGACCGGGAAGCCCTCGCCCTCGAAGCCGCTGGGCGCGGTGGTCACCGTGCGGACCGGACGGAAGGTGGTGGACTCCTCCAGCTGGGGCAGGCGGGGGAGGACGAGAACGTTGTCGACGGTGATCGCGGGCATCGAAGGCTCCTAGCTCGTGGCATGGGTGGTCGAACCGGAGCGGGACGCCCGCAGGCGGTCACCGATCCGGCCGAAGACCCGGGTGAGGCAGGCGACCTCGGCATCGTCGAGGTCGTCCATCAGGTGGGTGCGCACCGACGCCAGGTGGTGCGGTGCGGCGTCCCGAAGTGCGAGCAGCCCGGCGGCGGTGAGGACCGCCTCGCTGCCGCGTCGGTCGTCCGGGCAGGGCTCCTTGCTGACCATGCCGCGGCGCTGCATCGAGGAGATCTGGTAGGTCAGTCGGCTCGGCGAGAAGATGAGTCGACTGGCCAGCTCACCCATCCGCAGTCGCTGCCCCGGTGCCTCGGAGAGCAGGACCAGCACGTGGTAGTCGGCGAAGCTGAGATTGCTCTCGGCGCGCAGGTCTTCTTCCAGCTGGGTGTAGAGACGCTGGCTGGCCTCGATGTAGGCCCGCCAGGCGGCCTCTCGGGTGCTGTCCAGGCTCTCGGTCATGCGGTTGACGATAGCACTCGTTAAAAATTTAACTAGTGCTCCTGCGCGTTGTCTGGATCACCTTTTCGGCACGAGGCACCCACTTCGTGCAGCTTTGAAAGAAGTGGTCGACAATTCGGCGGCGCGGCTGGTGCGCGATGTGTCAGACTCCGGCCTCGTGGAACACGTACAACTCACCGCCGAAGACCTGCTGCTTCGTCCCTGGCGGGACGAGGACGCCCCAGCGGTGCGCGAGGCCCTGCGCGACCCGGCGATCGCCCAGTGGAACCCGCAGGGCGGCGGCCCGATCGACGACGAGATCGCGTTGTCCTGGGTGCGCCGCCGCGCCGACTGGTCCGCCGGGGACCACGCCTCGATGGCGGTGACCTCGGCGGTCGACGGCGGCCTGCTCGGCTCGGTGTCGCTGCACCGCATCCACGACGGCGACGCGTCCATCGGCTACTGGACGGTGCCCGCCGCCCGAGGGCGTCAGGTGGCGGGCCGCGCCGTCCTCCGGCTCACTGACTGGGCGTTCGTCGACCTCGGGCTGCACCGCGTGGAGTTGTGTCACGCGGTGGCCAACCCGGCCTCCTGTCGGGTGGCCGACCGGGCCGGCTACCGGGCCGAGGGCACGCTGCGCGAGTCGTACCGGTACGGCGACGGCCGCCGCTACGACGAGCACCTGCACGCCCGCCTGGCCACCGACCGCTAGCCGGAGGCGGGCGGGAACCGTTCACGCTTCGGCCCTCGGCCGCCCCGCTCGCCTCGACCCGTCAGTCGGTGACCTTGGAGAGGAATGTCGCGAGGGCGCTCCGCACGCGGTCGATCCTCTCCGGCAGGGGCAGAGGCTCGGGCGCGGGGGGCCCGGCGTGCTTCTTGCCCCGCAGGTAGAGCGAGCAGGCCAGGTCGGAGCACAGGTACGTGCCGACGGAATCACCCTGCCGCCCGCTCGGGCCGGCTTTGGGGGCGGTCATCAACGAGACGCCTCCGCCCAGGTGGGTGGTCAAGCAGAACGAGCACATGCTGTGCCGCACGCGCCCCGTCTGGTGCGTGGCAGCCCGCAGCACCACCCCGGCCAGCCCGCCGTCGGTTTCGGCCACCAGGTAGGCCCGCTGTGGTGCGGACGGGTCCCGCCAGCCGAGAAAGTCGAGGTCGTCCCACGGACGCAATTCAAGATCATTGGGTACGGCCAGCCGCTTCGCCTCGCCCCGACTGCAATTGACGAAGGATGAGCGGATGACGGATTCGGTCAGGGCCAACATAGGCAGTAGCCTAGCCACCCTAGGCAAGTGATTATTAGGGATAGGTTGGGAGTGTGTTGGATGGCACGTGCCGGGGTTACCGCCGAGCGCCTGACGCTGGCCGCGGCCGCGCTGGCCGACGAGGTGGGCGTGGAGAACGTGACAGTCGCCGCCCTCGCACGCCACTTCGGGGTCAAGGACGCGAGCCTGTACTTCCACATCAAGAACGCGCGGGACCTGCGCGTCCGGATCGCTCTGCTGGCCCTGGCGGAACTCGCCGACCGGGTCGCCACCGCCCTCGCCGGTCGGGCCGGCAAGGACGCGCTGGTGGCCTTCGCCAACGCGTACCGGGACTACGCGAGGCAACACCCGGGCCGCTACGCCGCGATGCAGATCGACCTCGACCCGGAGACCGCCATGGCGAGCGCCGGCGTTCGGCATGCGGAGATGACCCGGGCCATCCTGCGCGGCTACCGCCTCGCCGAGCCCGACCAGACCGACGCGGTGCGGATGATGCACAGCACGTTCCACGGGTTCGTGAGCCTGGAGAAGACCGGCAGTTTCCGGCACACCCCCCGTACGACCGACGACTCGTGGGCCCGCACGTTGGATGCCCTCGACGCCGTCCTGAGCAACTGGCCGTCGCGTTGACGGCCGAGCGGGCTGACCCGGGCGGTCATCGTCCCGCCTCGATGGTGAGCGGGCGGCGTCGGGCGGTCCGCTGCCGCAGCAGGACGAATCCGAGGCCCGCCAGGAACCAGGTCGTGAGGATGGCGAGGGGCGCCACGGTGTGTGCGCCGGAGAAGTAGCCGAAGTTGTTGACCGCTCGTACGGCAGCGCCCGGAGGGAGCTTTCCCGATATCGCCTGCGCCCATTGCGGTAGCAGGTCGACCCCGATCGTGGCTCCGCTCGTCGCATTGCCGATCGTCGTGAGGGTGAGGACGGCCAGGGCGATGCCCGCCGGCCCGAGCCATGCTCCCAGAGCCTTCGTGGTGAAGGCGCTCGCGGCGGACAGGAGGATGAGCGAGAGGGCGAGCAGCGGGAACGGGGCCGTCAGTGAGCCGTAGACGGGGCCTGCGACGGTCGCTGCGATCACACCGATTGCGACGGCGAATCCGCCCATCGCGTAGAGGCGGTGGCGAAGACGGACCTTCGCGGTCGCGGCGGTGAGCCCTTGCGCGAGGACGAACGACGACAGGGTGACGCCGAACACCACGTAGAAGGCGGAGAGACCTCGGCTGTCGTAGGTCGCAAGCGGCACGATGTCGTTCTCCTGGACGGTCGCCCCCTTCGTCGTGGCGAGGCCGGCCGCGAGTTGACGCGCGGCGCCGCTCTCGCTGAACCCGCTCGCGCCGGCGTAGTCGAGTGTCAGCGTGGTGGGGGAGGGCGCGCCGAGGACGGCGACGGCGTCGCCGTGTCGCACCATGGCCCGCCCGTCCGCGACGCTCGCGACCTCGGTGACGGCCACGGCGTTGCCGAAGCCGGCCTGGGCGTTGTTCGACAGTTGCTCGCTGACCACGGCGATCGGCAGTCGGCTCGGCTCGGGGTTGCGTTGCAGTCCGACATAGATCGCGATGAAGGCGGTGCCGATGATCAGTCCGGTGATGACGAGTGTCGTCCAGGCTCGGCGTTGGTCGACGAGAGTTGCTGCGCCGGTACGTGATTCAGGTGGCGATGTCATGGGTGCTTCCTCGGGTAGTGTGGTTTGAATGTCCAACCAAACGAACCGTAGCACCGACGGTTTGAAATCCAAACCAGAGCGGGACTCTCTCGCTGTGGCGCTCGACGCAGTCAACGACAGGTGGTCGCTGCACATCGTGCGAGCGCTCGCATTCGGCGCCTCCCGGTACACCGAGATCCTTCGCGCCGTCGGCGCACCCAGGGACGTTCTCGCCGCCCGACTCCGCAAGCTTGCCCAATCCGGCATCCTCCAGGCCTGTGCCGCCGAGAACGGCAAAGTCGCGGGGTACGAACTCACCCAGAAGGGCAAGGATCTCGGGCAGGCCATCCTCGTGCTCAAGCGCTGGGGTGACACCTACAGTGACGACGACGTGCCCAGGGTCGACTTCATCCACGACGTCTGCGGCGAGGTGTTCGTCGCCGAGGTGCGCTGCCAGGCGTGTGGCAGGCCCATCCGGTCCGGCGAGCTGTCTGTCGACGAGGCCACGGCATGCTGACCGACCTTGAGCTGGCCGACTGGCGGGAGCGGGTGGCCCGTCTGTACCTGTCCGACGTCGACCTGACCGGGTTCCGTGCGCAGCGCGACGAGCTGTTCGCCACCCACCCGCAGAGTCCGATCCCGCCGGCGGAGCGAGCCGACTTCACCGGGGTCCGTTACTTCCCCGCCAACCCGGACGCCGTGGTGGAGGCGCCGCTGCGACCGGCCAGCGGCGAGCTGCGGATCGACACCGGCGGCCCGGACGGGGTGGTCGCGTACCGGCGGGTGGCGGTGGCCGAGACGCCGTGGGGACCACTGACCCTGTGGTGGATCGAGGCGTACGGGGGTGGACTGTTCGTTCCGGTGCGCGACGGCACCTGCGGGCAGGACACCTACGGGGGTGGGCGGTACCTCACCGACACCGTGAAGGGCACCTTCGGCCGGGGCGTCGAGCTGCTGCCCGGCGACCGGGTCCGGCTGGACGGCAACTATCTCTACAACCCGAGCTGCGCCTATGACGACCGCTGGGCCTGCCCACTCGCACCGCCGGAGAACCGGGTCGCTGTCGACATCCGCGCCGGCGAGCTGGCGTACCACGACTGAACGGCCGCCCGCCCCGAGCGCTGCCGGGACGGGCGGTCGTCAGGTCGTGGCTCAGCGGGCGTTCGCGCCCGGCACCTGCATCCGGGCCAACAGCTGACGTGCCTGGTCGGCGAGCTGCGCGTCGACGATCACCGCGTACTGGCCGGCGCGCAGTGAGCTGGCCGAGGTGAAGTCGCGCTGTCCGCCGGTCATGGCGTGGGCGACCGCGCCGAACACGGCACCCCAGATCGCACCGATGACCAGTCCGACCAGGATCACCGCCAGCCAGTTGCCGACGGTGAAGATGCCGAACAGCAGACCGATGAAGAGCCCGAACCAGGCGCCGGTGCCCGCACCGAGCAGGCCGGCGCGACCGGTGGTCATCCGCCCGAGCACCGTCTCCACAAGTTTGAGGTTCGTGCCGACGATGGCGCTGTGTTCCACCGGGAAACGGTTGTCGGCCAGGTAGTCGACGACCCGCTGCGCAGCCGGATAGTCCGGGTACGAGCCGATCGTCACGGTCGGCGGACCGGCCTCCGGCCCGTGGCCGTCACCGGCCGGCGTCGACGGCCGGCCGGCCGGCCCGGACGGAAGCAGGTCGCCACCCTGTGTGCCGGGCCGCCACGCGGCGGTCGGCCCCGAAGCTGACGTCATGAGCATCCTCCCTCGTCAGCTTCCGGGGTTCCCGCCCACGGCCGGCGGTAACGCCGGCCGGCGTGCTTCGGCCGCTGCGCCCTGGGGCATGGGTCCGACCAGCCCGGGTAGGTACGCAGGTGCAGAGCGGACAGATCAGCGACTACGGCTTCCTCGCCGACGGCCGCAGCGCGGCGCTGGTGGACCACACCGGCTCGGTGAACTGGTGGTGCCCGGGCCGGTTCGATGCCCCGTCGGTGTTCGCGCGGCTGCTCGACGACGGCGCCGGGCACTGGTCGATCCGTCCGGAGGGCGACTACACGGTCGAACGCCGCTACCTCGACGACACCCTGGTGCTGCGGACGGTCTTCCGCACCGGACAGGGGGAGGTGGCGCTCACCGACGCGCTCGCCTTCGAGCCCGGCGCTCGTGGTCACGACATCGGCGTGAACTCGCCGCAGGTGCTGGTCCGCTCGGTCGAGGGGTTGTCCGGTGAGGTGCCGATGCGGTCGTACTACCGGCCGCGCTTCGAGTACGGCCGCACCATCGCGTACCTGGTCGAGCGGGACGACATGTTGGAGGCCATCGCCGGCGCCGCCCGGCTCACCCTGCGGTGCAGTGTGGGATTCACCCCCGGCGACGGCGAGGCCACCGCCACGTTCACGGTCCGCGCCGGCACGACACACAACTTCACCCTCGGGTACGCCCCGACCTACGACGCGCCGTTGCCCGAGGTGCCGGACGCCGACCAGACCATCGCCGACACCGTGGCCGGCTGGCGGTCCTGGGCCGACGAGCACGAGTACCAGGGCCTCTACGCCGAAGAGGTGCGGCGCAGCCGCCTGGTGGTGCAGGGCATGACGTACGGGCCCAGCGGCGCGGTGGTGGCCTCGGTGACCACCTCACTGCCGGAGAAGCTCGGCGGGGACCGCAACTACGACTACCGCTACGTCTGGGTGCGCGACTTCAGTCTCACCCTGCGGGCGCTGTGGCGCTCGACGTGCGTTTCCGAGGTGCAGCGGCAGTTCGCCTGGCTGGGCCGGGCGATGGGCCGGGTCGACGACAAGCCGGTGCCCATCATGTACGGGGTGCTGGGGGAGCGGGACCTCACCGAGCACCGACTGGAGCAGCTCGGCGGGTACCGCGACAGCCCGCCGGTGGTGATCGGCAACGACGCCTGGCAGCAGCGGCAGACCGACATCTTCGGCGAGGCGATGGATGCCGCCTGGTTGATGCGCGACAGGCTGGTGCCGCTGGACCAGGAGGTGCGCCACGTCCTCCGGGTGCTCGCCGACCAGGCCGCTCGGGACTGGGAGCTGCCCGACGCGGGGATGTGGGAGGAACGTGGCATCGAACACCACCACGTGTCGTCGAAGGTGCAGTGCTGGGTCGCGCTCGACCGGGCGGTCCGCTTCGGTGACCGGCTCGGCGAGGCACCCGACGTGGCCCGCTGGGCGGCCGCCCGCGACAAGGTACGCGCCGAGGTGCTCGAACGGGGGTGGAACGAGCGCGTCCAGGCGTACACCGGGAGTTTCGAGTCCGACGAGCTGGACGCCTCGGTGCTGGTGATGCCGCTGGTGGGGTTCCTCCGGGCCGACGACCCGCGGATGCGCTCGACGATTCACGCTGTGGAGGACCGGCTGTCGCACGACGGCCTGTTGCGGCGATGGGACGGCGACCCGGCCGGTTTCCTCATCTGCTCGTTCTGGCTGGTGTGCTGCCTGGCGCTGGCCGGCGACCGCGACCGGGCGCACACTCTGTTCAAGGAGTTGGCGGGGCGGGTCAACGACCTGGGCCTGTTCGCCGAGCAGATCGACCCGCTGACCGGCGAGCAGTTGGGCAACTTTCCCCAGGCGTTCTCCCACATCGGCCTGATCAACGCCGCCGGTGTGCTGACCGACGTCGAGCGGGATCCCGCGTTGCGCGGTCTCGGCATGCCGCCGAAGCACTTCAGTCCGGCGCGTTCCTGAACCGCCGGCTGCCGGCGGGCGGCACCGGGGCGCGGGGGAGAATGCCGGCATGCGGTTGGTGCTCACGGCAGACACCCACGTACCCAAGCGGGCCCGGGACCTGCCCGGCCCGCTCTGGGCCGCGATCGAGGCGGCGGACGTGGTGGTCCACGCCGGCGACTGGGTGGACGAGGCGCTGCTCGACGCGATGACAGCGCGTTCGCGCCGACTCGTCGGGGTGTACGGCAACAACGACGGGCCGGCGCTGCGCGCCCGGCTGCCGGAGGTGGCCCGGGTCGACCTCGACGGCCTGCGGGTCGCCGTGGTGCACGAGACCGGCCCACGGACCGGACGCGAGAAGCGGTGTGCCGCTCTCTTCCCCGACGTCGACCTGCTGGTCTTCGGGCACTCGCACATCCCGTGGGACACCGAGGCACCCGGTGGGCTGCGCCTGCTCAACCCCGGGTCACCCACCGACCGGCGCTCCCAACCGCACGCCACCTACCTCAGCGCCACGATCAGCGCCGGCCGCCTGACCGAGGTGACGCTGCGCCGGGTCACCCGCGACTGACCGCGCGACGGTCCTGCGCACGTGCGTCCTGCGGGGTCTTACTGGCCTCGGCCCGTCTCCGCCTGGAGTTCGTCGATCTGCTTGGAGGCCTCGGCCTTGGTCAGGTCGGCCGGGATCTCCGCGTTCGCCTCGCGGGCGAGCGTGTGCAGGTAGGACTCCTGCGCCGCGGTGGGCGGCTCGTCGCCGGTGACCCACTCGTCCGGGTCCTTGATCGCGGCGTTCTGGTCGGCCTGCTGGTTGTCGCGGTCCGTCATCGTCATCACCCTTTCTTCGAACAGGTGTGCCAGTACCCCGATCATCGGCGGTTCATGCGCCCCGGCCCCGCTCGCCCGTCCCGGGCGCTCGTCGCCACCATCCGCGCAACATCAGGGATGTTGCTGTCTCCGGCGGGTCTGAGACAGCACCATCCGGGAAGTTGCTCGGGTGTGCGGGGGCAACGGCGAGTCCAGCCCGGGATCGGCCATCGCGCGCCGCTTACGATCAGCGGATGACGGTGGACCGGTCAGGTGTGGTGGTGGTCGGAGCGGGCATCGCCGGGACGGCCTGCGCTGTGGAACTGGTGCGCGCCGGGGTGCCGGTGCAGGTCCGGGAGCGCGGGCACGTCTGCGGAGGCCGGATGGCCAGCAAACGCTTCGGCGGCCGCCCCGCCGACATCGGCGCCGCGTACTTCACCGCCGACGACCCGGACTTCACCGCCGTGGTCGAGCAGTGGCGCGCCGCCGGCCTGGTCCGCGAATGGACCGACACCTTCCAGTCGTACGACCGTGACGGGCGTCGGGACGTACCCGGACCGATGCGCTTCGCCGCGCCGCGCGGGCTGCGGTCGCTTGTCGAACACCTGGCCAGCGCGGTGCCGGTGACCGTCGACCGGCTGGTGCTCACCGTCGAGCCCGGGCCGACGGTGGACGGCCAGCCGTGCGCGGCGGTCGCCCTGGCCATGCCCGGCCCGCAGGCTGCCCTGCTGCTCGACCCCGCCCTGGCTGACGCCACACGGGTCGTGCAGGCGCAGGGCTGGTCGCCGACGATGGCCGCAGTGCTGCGCTTCCCGACCCGGCGGTGGCCGGACTTCCGGGGCGCGTTCGTCAACGACCACCCGGTGCTCAGCCTCGTTTGCGACGACGGTGACCGGCGTGGTGACGGTGCTCCGGTGCTGGTCGCGCACACCGTCGCGGAGTTCGCCGCCGGTCACCTGGCCCAGCCCACCGGGGCCGGACCGGCCGTCGAGCAGGCCGTCCGCGACCTCCTGAGCCTTCCCGAGCAGGCCGTCGACGTGCACGTGCACCGGTGGACGTACGCGAAGCCGACCGCCCACACCGCCGGTGCCACCCACCACCTCGACGCCGACGGGATCGGCCTGGCCGGCGACGCGTTCGGTAAGCCGCAGGTCCAGACCGCCTGGCGCTCCGGCCGGGACCTCGGTCGTGCCCTGGTCGCCCGCCTGACCTGAACAGGTCGTCAGGAGTGCCCGGCCGCCGCGACGGGCCGGGCGTCGCTGTCCCGCTCGGCCGGGTCGGACGTCCGCTCGCCCTCCCGGTCCAGCAGTTGCATCACGGGTGTCGCCGTGATGCCGTGCACCACCACGGACACGAGCACCACCAGGCCGACGGTCGCCCAGAGCAGCTCGGCCTGCGGGAAGTCGGCCTTCGTGGTGGCGTACGCGAGGTAGTAGAACGAGCCGACGCCGCGGATGCCGAACGACGAGATGACCCAGTGCTCGGCCGGCCGTCCCGGCGCCCCGCGCAGCGACAACCAGCCGAACAGCGGCCGGATCAGGAACACCAGCGCCAACCCGACGGCGGCCGCCGACCAGGTCAGCGGGATGAGCAGGCCACCCACGATCGCGCCGCCGAGCAGCAGCAGCAACACCAGGGTGAGCAGCCGTTCGACCTGCTCGGCGAAGTCGTGCAGCACCGAGTGGAACTCGTGGGTCCGCTCGGCGGCCCGGATCGCCCGGGCGGCCACGAACACCGCCAGGAAGCCGTACCCGCCGACCACCTCCACCAGCCCGTACGCGAGGAACGTGGCGGCCAGCGCCAGGAAACCCTCGGCGTGCCGGGCCAGCCGTAGCTTGCTGGGCGCGCGGAAGAACAACTTGCCCAGCAGCCAGCCGATGAGGAGACCGCCGCCGACGCCGACGCCCACCTTCCACAGCACGTCCACCGTGAACCATTCGACGAACCACTCGCGGGGGGCGAGGCTGGTCGAGGCGATCGCGATGGCGGCGTAGACGAACGGGAACGCCAGCCCGTCGTTGAGCCCGGCCTCGGAGGTCAACGCGAAGCGGACCTCGTCCTCGGAATCCTCCACATCCGTCGGCTCACCGACCTGCACGTCGGCGGCGAGCACCGGGTCGGTCGGGGCCAGCGCGGCGCCCAACAACAGGGCGGCGGCCGGCACCAGCCCCGCCCACCACCACCCGAGCAGGGCGACAGCCGCGATGCACAGTGGCATCGCGATCGCCAGCAGCCGCCAGGTGGACGACCACCGCCGCCAACTCAACGGTCGGTCGATCTTGAGCCCGGCGCCCATCAGTGCGACGATCACGCCGATCTCGGTGAGGTGGGTCGCCAGCTCCGGGTGGGCCAGCGGGTCGGGTGTCGGTAGCCCCACCGGCAGCAAAAACACCAGCATGCCGAGGGCGAGGAAGGCGATCGGCATGGAGAGTGGACGCTGCTCCAGGACCCGCGGGAGGATGCCCGCGAGCAGAGCGCCCACACCGACCAGCGCGAACGCCAGATCTACCGGCTCCACGGCACCACCTTTCGGCCGCACCCGCGAGGCGCGGGCAGGTGGTGACAGACCTTGCCCCGCAATGCCCCCCGCTAAGCGCGTACCGGCGGGCCAGCCGGAGTGATGCTCACCCTCTCGGTCGGGCGAGTGGCGACTCCGCCAACTCACCCAGCAACGCGGCCGGGTCGTCGTACACCGCCACCGCGCCGGCGCCGGCCAGCTCGCCCCGGCTGGTGCCGCCACAGGTCAGCCCCACGCACGGGATGTCCAGCTTGCCGGCCGCGACGACGTCCCACACGGAGTCACCGACGAAGACCACCCGCTCGGCCGCCAACCCGGACTGCTCCAGCGCCGCGACCAGGATGTCCGGGGCTGGCTTGCTCTGTTCCGCGTCCGCCGAGGAGGTGATCGTGTCGATCACGTCGTCGGCGGCCAGCGCCCGGCGCAACGCGCCGACCTCCGGTTCCGACGCGGAGGTGGCGAGCACGATCCGCATCCCCCGCTCCGCGCAGGCGCGCAGCAGGTCGGCGGCCCGGGGCAGTGGTGTGAGCCGCTCCCAGTACTCGGCGTACAGGGTGTCGTGCGCGTCGCGCAGCTTGGAGTCGGCGTCGCGGTCCCGCTCGGGGCCGAGCAGGTGGTCCAGGAGTTTGTCCGAGCCCATCCCGATCGAGCGGTGCACCACGGCCATCGGCACCGGATGGTCGGTCTGGCGCAACGCCTCCCACCAGCTCACCGTGTGCAGGTAGGTGGTGTCGACCAGAGTGCCGTCGACGTCGAAGAGGACTCCGGCGGGTTTGTCGGTACGCATGGGCGTCCTCCTACCCGGTCGGGCGGTCTTCAGGCGGCGTCGGCGTTTCGGGTGCGGATCTCGAACCAGACCGTGGAGCCGCGGACCGACGGGTCGGTGCCCCAGGCGTCGCTGAGTTCCTCGATCAGGCCCAGACCGCGCCCGCGACTGCTCAACGTGTCGGTGCGGGCCCGGGTCACGGTGCCCCGGGTGCCGGAATCGGCGACCGAGACGAGCAGCCGTTCGGGGCTGAGGTCGATCTCCACCCGGGCGGCCGTGCCGGCGTGCAGCAATGCGTTGGTCGTCAGTTCGCTGGTGCACAGCACCGCCGCCCCGATCACCGACTCGGCCACCTGCCAGTCGGTGAGCTGACCGGTCATCCAGTGCCGGACCCGGCTGGGCGCGGTCGGCTCCGCGGGCATCTCCATGCTCGCCGACCGGCTCGGCTTGAGGGCGTGCTCGACCGCCAGCACGGCCACGTCGTCCTCGGTGCCGCCCGGAACCGCCGCGGTTGCCACCGCGCAGAGGGCGCGCGGGTCACCGCTGCCGGCCTTCGCGACGGCGTCGCGGAGGGTGGTCAGCCCGACGGTGAGGCTGTGCCGTCGGCGTTCCACCACCCCGTCGCTGAACAGCAGCAGGGTGTCACCGGGGCGGAACGGGACCGTCACGGTGCCCGGCCGGCCGCCCAGACCCAGCGGAGGACCGGCGGGAACGTCGAGATACTCGGCGTGCGAGCGGCCCCCCGGGTCGCCGCGACGGATCAGCGGCGCGGGGTGCCCGGAACTGGCCAGGGTCAGCTCCCGCCGTTCCGCGTCGATCACCCCGAACACCACTGTGACGAAGAGTTCGTGTGTGCCGGCCTCCACGCCCAGGCTGCTCACCAGCCGGTCCAGCCCGGCCAGCACGGTGTCCGGCGCGGAATCGGCCAGAGCCAGCGCGCGTAGCGCGGCGCGGACCTGTCCCATCCGCGCGGCGGCCTGCACGTCGTGGCCGGCGACGTCGCCCAGCACCACGCCGAGCGCGCCGTTGGGCAGCAGGAAGGCGTCGTAGAAGTCGCCCCCGGCGGCGTTGCCGTCGACCCCCGGGTCGTAACGGGCCGCGATCCGCAGCCGGGGCAGGTCCGGCAGATGCTCCGGCAGCATGCTGCGCTGCAACAACTGGGCGGTGCCGTGCTGGGTCTCGAAGCGGCGGGCCCGCTCGGCGGCCTGACCGATCAGCTCGGCCGAGGCGGCCAGCAGCGCCCGCTCGGCCGGCGACCAGGTGTGCGGGATCTGGTAGCCGACCGCCAGCCCGCCGCGCACCACCGAGGTGCCCAGCGGCAGGGCCGCCATCGAGCGTACCTTCTGGTCGTGGCGGTCCACCGCGGTGTCCCGCAGCGGTTGCCCGTCCCGGACGAACGACGGGCCACCGGAGCGCGCCGCCTGCACCACAGGCGACGACCAGTCCGCCGGAGCGCGCCGCCAGAGCGGAGGGAGTCGCTCGTCGGCCTCGTCCAGCAACTCGCCGCGCACCCGGCGCACCATGCGCCAACCGCCGCCGCCCTCGTCCACGACGAACGAGGCCTGGTCGGGGTCGAACGTGGTGATCGCGTACCGCAGCGCCACCCGGGCCACGTCGTCGAGGGTGAGCGTGCCGGCGAGCGCAGCGGCCACCTCGCTGAGACTCTGCAACTGTTCGGTGACGTGAGTGGTCTCGGCCGCGACCGTCAACACGCCGACGATCCGCCCGACGCTGTCCCGTACCGGCGAGTATCCCCTGGTGAAGACCGCCTGCTCCACTGTCGCGGAGTGCCCACGGACCAGGGGCAGCGTCGACTCCTTCTCCAGGAACGGCACCCCCTGCCGGTAACAGCGCTCGATGACCGCACCGACGCCCGGGAGCGCCCAGATCTCCGCGAACACCTCGGCGGCCGGGCGACCGAGGGCGCTCGGGTGCTTGGTGCCCAGCAACTCGCCGTAGCCGGCGTTGTAGAGCAGCACCAGGTCGTCGCCGTACGCCAGCGCCATCGGCATCGGTGAGGCGGCGATCAGCTCGACCACGGCCCGGACCGCCACGTCCCAGCCTTCCGGTGGGCCCAGGGGGGTGCCAGCCCAGTCGTGGGCGAGCACGGTAGCGACCGCACCGGACCCGGTGGACGCGCCCGGGCCGGGAGTTGCTGGCGTGGGGACTCGCCCGACCGTTCCTGGCATGTCCGCAGCCTAGTCGGCCGGTGGGAAAAGGCATCCGATCATGGCGGTGAGCCGTCGCCGTCCCCGGCCGCGGGGGGCGTTCGGGCAGTTCAGGGCCCCTGTCGGGTGGCTTGTCGCAAAAATGGCGGCGCTCTGCGCGGACTGCCGCACCGGTTGCCGGGTATGCGCCCGGCGCAGTCCATGCGACAGGAGGGACATCATGCTGAAAACCCTCGCGGTCCGGCAGGCCGACATCGGCGATGCCATCGCCGACACCTGGAGGTCAGTGCTGCTCTTCATCCCGAAGGCAGTGGCCTTCATCGTCATCCTCGTGGTCGGCTGGCTCATCGCCAGAGCCGTCCTCAAGATCGTGGATACGGTGCTGGAACGGGTGCGCTTCGACCAAGCGGTCGAACGCGGCGGGATCAAACGGGCCCTGGAGAGAACGAAGTACGACGCCAGCGACATCCTGGCCAGACTTGCGTACTACGCCGTACTGCTGTTCACGCTCCAGTTCGCCTTCGGAGTCTGGGGACCCAACGCGATCAGTGACCTGATCAGCGGCGTGGTGGCCTGGCTGCCGCGTGCGTTCATCGCGATCGTCATCGTGGTGGTGGCGGCCGCGATCGCCAACGCCGTCCGGGATCTGGTCACCGGCGCGCTGGGAGGGCTCTCGTACGGCAAGGTGTTGGCCGACCTGACGGCGATCTTCATCATCGCTCTCGGTGTGATCGCCGCGCTGAACCAGGTGGGTATCGCCACTACGGTGACGACCCCGGTGCTGATCGCGGTGCTCGCCACGGTGGCCGGCATCCTGATCGTCGGTGTCGGCGGTGGTCTGGTCAAGCCGATGCAGAACCGTTGGGACGGTTGGCTGCGTCGGGCGGCCGAGGAGGCCCGGGCGGTGCAGCAGCAGCGTCAGGCCAGCACTGCCGGGCGGAGCGACGTGGAGCGGCAGATGGCCGACCGCGGCGGGGACCGCACCCAGGCCATGCCTCGGGTGGACGAAGCCCAGCAGTACCGCTCGTAGCGGGCGCAACGGCACGGCTGGTGGGGAGGGCGTTCCGCGGACGATGCGGGACGTCCTCCTCGCGCCGTGACCGGGCTGGCCTGCGGATCAGGCCCGGTCGAGCGAGCGGGCCAGCGCGCAGACCGCGAGCAGTCGGGTGAGCAGCCACTCCGGCTGACTCCAGTCCACCGGCCCGTCCGGCGGCGTCCACCCGTGCTCCAGGGCGGCCTCGCGGACCCCCTCGGCGTAGCCGGCGAGCATCGCCGGGCTCAGCGGTTGGCGGTCCCCGTCGAGGCTGTCCCGTACGGCAGCCGCGTGCTGGTCGACGAGGGCGAGCAGCCCCGGTCGCGCGGCGGCGGCGGCCAGCCCGACGGTGCCGACGGAGACGGTGAGGGCGGCCAGGGTGGACCGCGCCGAGTCGACGGCGGTACGGGGGGCGACCCGGGTGAACGGCACACGCATGGTGACCGAGGCTAACCGACCGGTGACCGCCTCGACCTCGGCCGCTCGGCGGATGTCGGCAGCGCCACTGGGCGAACCAGCGCTGACCGTGGGGGTTGATCCGGCACAGACGGGGCAGCAGGAACAGCACCCGCGAATGGCGCCATACGGCACGGAGGCAGGCATGGAACAGCAGGTGGACGGACCTGACGAGCAGCACCGGCGGCCAGCCGGCGTGAGCGACGCGACGGTCGCCGCGCTCGGCAAGCTCAGCGAGGCGCTGGAGTGCGTGGAGCGGGCCCGGGGGCACCTGTACTCGATGCACCAGTTGATCGGGCATGCCGACCTGATGCTCGACGACGCGGTGGAGCAGTTCCGCGCCGCCGGGCATCCGCGGCTCGCCGAGCGGATCGGCACCGAGTTGCGCGGCCGCAACGTCATCGCCGGGCGGTGGACGTTCCAGATCGTCGAGGACTTCGACGACGGTTACCACGCGCTGTTCCGGGAGCTGGACCAGCAGGCCCGGGACGAGTTGGTGGGCGGGCGACGGCACCTCTACGAGGCGGAGATGAAGGAGCGCCGCCGCAGCCCGGGTCGGCCGGGGCACGAAGCCCGGCCGGGCGGGGAAGGTTAGTCGCCTGTCGCGTCGGCCGGCCGACGCCGTGCCGCGTCGTCGGCGATGATCACAGTGGCCACCATCAGCGCGACACAGAGGCTGAACAGCCACGACTCGTCGGCGACGAGCCAGGCGGACACGGGCGCCTGCAGCGCGGCGAGCAGGAAGCCGAGCCAGGCGAGCCGGCGCTGACGCGGGGAGAGAACTCCGGAGCCTTGATGCATCCCGGAATTCTTACGCGTACACGCCGGATTGCCGTCCTCCGATCGGCCGATTCTGGATGAGCTGTCCGTTTTCTCGACCGTCCGGACACGACTTCTTTCCGTGGCGGGCGCCCCGGTGCCGACCGCGCTAGGGTGCCTCTGCGGCAGGATGGTGCCTCGTGTCCACCACACCACCACGCCCCCGCGCCTCGCTGCTCCTGCTGGCCTACCTCGGGTTCGTCAGCCTCGGTCTACCGGACAGCCTGCTCGGGGTGGGCTGGCCCTCGATCCGGGGCGACTTCGACGTACCGACCGAGGCGGTCGGTTGGGTGCTCACCGCCGGCACTGTCGGTTATCTCACCTCCAGCGTGCTGGCCGGGTTCACGTTGGCCCGGGTGGGC
>NZ_JBSFBM010000082.1:0-20880 GCF_053592955.1 Micromonospora sp. NPDC002411
GTCCTTGGGGTCGGTGATCTTCGAGGCGTCAGCAGCGACCGGCACACCACCGTTGTTGCCGATCGGGCGCGGCGGCGGGCCGACGCACGAGGCGATCCTGGCCCAGCCGTACGGCACGCTGGACGGCGCGATCAAGGTGACCGAGCAGGGCGAGGTGATCTCCGACAAGTACACCCTGCCGTCCCTGGCCCGGGAGAATTTGGAGCTCACCCTCGCCGCGGTGCTCCAGGCGACCCTGCTGCACACCGCACCCCGGCAGCCCGCCGAGATGTTGGAACGCTGGGACGCGACGATGGACGTGGTCTCCGAGTCCGCGTTCCGCTCCTACCGGTCCCTCGTCGAGGAGCCGGACCTGCCCGCGTACTTCTGGGCGTCGACCCCGACCGAGCTGCTCGGCGCGTTGAACATCGGCTCCCGGCCGGCGAAGCGCCCGAACACCGGCGCGGGGCTGTCCGGTCTGCGGGCGATCCCGTGGGTGTTCGGCTGGACGCAGACCCGACAGATCGTGCCGGGTTGGTTCGGCGTCGGCTCCGGGCTGGCCGCCGCGCGCGAGGCCGGTCTGGCCGACGTGCTGGCGGAGATGCACCGCAACTGGCACTTCTTCCGCACGTTCCTGTCGAACGTCGAGATGATGGTGACCAAGACCGACCTGAGCATCGCCCGTCGGTACGTGGAGACGCTGGTGCCGAAGAAGCTGCACCCGATCTTCGAGCAGATCGAGCAGGAGTACGAGCTGACCAAGCGGGAGCTGCTGGCGGTCACCGCCTCACCCGCCCTGCTGGACAACTCGCCGGTGCTCCAGCGCACCCTGGCCGTCCGCGACACCTACCTGGAGCCGCTGCACCACCTCCAGGTGGCGCTGCTGCGGCAGTACCGGGAGTCCGGCGCCGCCGGACGGGCGGTGGCCACCGCTCCGGGCGGGCGGCGCGCACCGAGCGACGGCACCGCCCTGGAGCGGGCGCTGCTCACCACCGTGAACGGCATCGCCGCCGGAATGCGTAACACCGGCTGATCAGCTGAACGAGAGACAGGCCCCGGTCACGCCGACCGGGGCCTGTTTCGTCTGCCACCCGAACGGCGACCAGACCGTCACCGACGATCAGAAGTCGCCGCCGCCGAAATCACCACCGCCGAAGTCGCCGCCACCAAAATCGCCGCCACCGAAGTCACCACCGGCGTAGTCGCCGCCACCGACGTCACCGCCCTGGTCGCCGCCACCGAAGTCACCGCCCTGGTCACCCTGGTCGAAGCCATCACCGAAGCCCTCCTGGTAGCCGGCGTCATAGCCGTACCCCGGGTCGGCGAAGGCCGGCGAGAACAGCGCGTCAGCGATCAGGATGCCGCCGAGCACGCCAGCGCCGGCGCCCAGCGCCGTCTTCCACCACGGCGTCGAATACCACCCGGCCGGCACCGGCCGGCCCTGATAACGCCCACCGGGGTAGTAGTAGGGCGTTTCCCGGCCGGGTTGCGGGCCGGCCCGGAAGGTCTGCCCCTGCACGTCGACCTCGCGCTCCTTGGTCAGCTGGCCCACGCCGCGGGCGGCGGCCAGTGCCGGCACCTCGGGGCCCGGGTCGATGCCCAACGCGGTACGCGCCGCCCGGATGTAGGCCAGCCCCTCCAGCGCGGTCTCCCGAGCCAGCCCGAACTGGTGCGGCGTACGCGCCTGCTCCAGCTGCGAGCCGGCCGCGTTGTACCGCTCACCGGCGTCGGCCAGCGCCTGGCGTACCGCCGGGTCGTCACCGTGCAGGTTGATCAACTGGCCGCCGAGGCGCTCGTACCACCGTTGCGCGTCGGCGCGGGCGTCTGCGAGCGCGGTGCGTCGACGCGCGTTGGCCCGCGTGCTGGCAAGCACGCCGGCACCCACCACGCCGATGAAGATGACCGCGAGGCACAGGACAGCTTCCATGCCCTCGAACGTACCCCCGGGTGTCACGTCGTATCCGTCTGGCAAGCTCCGGTGATGGACGTCTCGACCCTGCTCCTGGTGATCGTGTGCCTCGGTGCCGGCGGGGCGGTGGGCTGGCTCGCGGCGCGTTCCCGGTCGGCGGCCGACATCGCCCGCCTCGACGCCACCCTGGCGGCCACCCGCGAGGGCGAAGGCCGGCTGGAGCAGTCCATGCGGGCGCTCAGCTACGAGGCCACCGCGCAGTCCCAGGAGGCGGTGGCCCGGGCTGTCGCCCCGCTGCACGACACCCTGCGCCGCTACGAGCAGCGGGTGGCCGAGTTGGAGCACGACCGGGTCGACGCGTACGCCGAGCTGCGCGAGCAGGTCCGCTCGATGAGCACCGTCTCCGGTGAGCTGCGCACCGAGACCAAGCAGCTGGTGGCGGCGCTGCGGGCACCGCAGGTGCGGGGCCGCTGGGGGGAGCACCAGCTGCGCCGGATCGTCGAGGCGGCCGGGATGCTGGAGCACTGCGACTTCGCCGAGCAGGTCACCGCCGCCACCGACCAGCAGGTCGTCCGCCCGGACCTGGTGGTCCGGCTGCACGGCGGCCGATCGGTGGTGGTCGACGCCAAGGCGCCGTTCGACGCGTACCTCACGGCAATGGAGTCGCGCGACGAACGCGGCCGGGACACCCACCTCGACGCGCACGCCCGGCACCTGCGAGGGCACGTCGACGCCCTGGCCGCGAAGTCGTACTGGTCGGCGTTCGACAGCTCACCCGAGTTCGTGGTGCTGTTCGTCCCCGCCGACCCGTTCCTCGACGTCGCGCTCCAGCGTGACCCGACTCTGCTGGAGCACGCCTTCACCCGCAACGTGGTGCTGGCGACGCCGGCCACGCTCGTCGCCCTGCTTCGCACCGTGGCCTACTCGTGGCGGCAGGAGGCGCTGGCCCGCAACGCCGTCGCGGTGCACGCTCTCGCCCGCGAGCTGTACGGGCGGCTCTCCACACTGGGCGACCACGTGGGCAAGCTCGGGTCGTCGCTGGCCGGTGCGGTGACCGCGTACAACCGGGCGGTCGGCTCGTTGGAGGCGCGGGTGCTGGTCAGCGCCCGCAAGCTCGCCGAGTTGGGCGTGTCGGACGACGAGTTGGCGACGCCCGCGCAGGTCGAGTTGACGCCCCGGCAGCCGCAGGCGCCCGAGCTGGTCGACCCGGCCGACGACGAGGTCCCGACCCGCTGACCACCTATGTGACAGTGCGTATGCATGCATGTCACGAAGTGGTCACAAGGGACTGACCAGTAGTGACAGTGCTCATCGATACACCGAAAGATTTTGCTCACCCACGCGCCCTTGTCCCTGAGGGCCCTGTTCTCTGGAGGAAAGAGAACGTGAGCAAACCCCGAGATCTGCGTCGGCGTACCTCCGCCGCGCTCTTCGCGTCGGTCCTGGCGGCTGGCGCCGTGACCGTCGTGGGTGGTGCCGCCACCGCGGCCGCCGCCCCCGTCACCACACCGGACGCTTCCCCGGCCACCGCCGCCGAGACGCTGGGCGCTCACGACGCCAAACTGCTCAGCGAGGCCAGGGCCAAGAAGGCCCCGACCGTCACCCTGATCGTCTCCACCGAGAAGGGCGAGGCAGGGGACGTCGCCGACAGCCTCACCAAGCTCGGCGGCACCGTCAGCCAGCGGCAGGACAAGGTCGGCTTCGTGCTGGCCAAGGTCCCGACCGACAAGGCCCTCGCGGCGGCACGGCTGCCCGGTGTCTCGGCCGTCGACCTGGACGAGGTCATCCAACTGCCCGACCCGGCACCGGAAAAGACCCCCGCCGGCACCGCCGGCGCACGGCAGGCCACTGTCGCGGCGCCGGGCGAGGCCACCCGGGCGGACAACCCGTACATGCCGACCAACGAGACGGGCGCTGTCACGTTCACCGACGCCCACCCGGAGTGGGACGGCCGGGGCGTGACGATCGGCATCATGGACTCCGGTGTCGACCTGGCCCATCCGGCGTTGCAGCAGACCACCACGGGTGAGCGCAAGATCGTCGACTGGGTGACCGCGACCGACCCGCTGGAGGACGCGACGTGGCGGCGGATGCAGGCCGAGGTCACCGGCCCGTCGTTCACCATCGCGGGCGGCACCTGGACGGCACCGGCCGGCACGTACCGGTTCAACCTGTTCAGTGAGACGGTCACCAACGCCAGCGATGCCCGCGGTGACGTCAACCGCGACGGCGACACCACCGACACCTGGGGTGTGCTCTACGACCCGACCACCAACAACATCTGGGTCGACGCCAACCAGAACCGCAACTTCACCGACGACCCGATGATGCGGCCGTACAAGGAGAAGTACGACGTCGGTTACTTCGGCACCGACAACCCGGCGACAGCGGTCGCCGAGCGGCAGCCCTTCGTCGTCGAGTTCCGCAAGAACGTGAACACCACGCCGATCGGGCTGCCGGGCACCTACGACTACGTCAACATCGGCATCGTCGAGAGCACCCACGGCACCCACGTCGCCGGCATCACCGCCGCCAACGACATGCTCGGCAACGACGTCTTCGACGGCGCGGCCCCGGGCGCCAAGCTGGTCTCCGCGCGCGCCTGCTCCTGGGGCGGCGGCTGCACCGCGGCTGCCCTCACCACCGGCATGATCGACCTGGTGGCCAACCGCGGGGTCGACATCGTCAACATGTCGATCGGCGGCCTTCCGGGCCTGAACGACGGCAACAACGCCCGGACGAACCTCTACAACGAACTGATCGAGACGTACGGCGTGCAGCTGGTGATCTCGGCCGGCAACTCCGGTCCGGGTCTCAACACGGTCGGTGACCCGTCCGTCGCCAGCAACGTGATCAGCGTCGCCGCCAACATCAGCAAGGACACCTGGCTGGCCAACTACGGCTCGGTGGTGCGGAAGAAGAACGCCCTGTTCAACTTCTCCTCCCGTGGCCCGCGCGAGGACGGCGGCTTCAAGCCGAACATCGCCGCCCCCGGCTCGGCCATCTCCACCGCGCCGACCTGGCAGCTCGGGGCCCCGGTCCCCGAGGCCGGCTACGCGCTGCCCCCGGGCTACGCGATGCTGAACGGCACCTCCATGGCGTCCCCGCAGACCGCCGGTGCCGGCGCGCTGCTGCTGTCGGCCGCCAAGGCCACCGACCGGGGCGTCAGCCCGGCCGCTCTGCGGCGTGCGCTGTTCACCTCGGCCAAGCCGATCGCCGACGTGCCGACGTACGCGCAGGGCTACGGCATGGTCAACGTGCCGGGCGCCTGGCAGCTCCTGCGCCAGGGCGTCGAAACCCGGTCGTACGTCTCCGACGCGGCGGTCTGCAGCCCGCTGGCCGACCAGCTGACCATCTGGAACGGCGTGAAGTTCGTGCCGAACCCGGGTCGGGGCACCGGCGTCTACAACCGTTGTGCCGCCTCCGACGGCGGTCACAAGGTCGGGCAGGGTAAGACCTACCCGGTCAAGATCACCCGTACCAGCGGCCCGGCCGGCACCATCAAGCACGACGTCACGTTGCAGGGCAACGACGGCACGTTCAAGGCGCCGAAGACTGTCGCACTGCCGCTCAACAAGGCCGTCACCGTCAACGTGACCGCCAAGCCGACCGCCGAGGGCGCCCACGGCGCGATCATGCGGATCGACGACCCGGCCACGAACGTGGTCGACTTCGAGGTCTCCACCGTGGTGGTGGCCTCGAACGACGTGAAGAAGCCGACCTTCGCGTACGCCAACGAGGGCTCCGTCGACCGCAACGGCTACACGTCGTACTTCGTGACGGTGCCGGAGGGCGCCAAGGCGCTCCAGGTGAACCTGTCCGGGATCGCCACCGATTCCCAGACCCGGTTCATCGCCATCAACCCGCTGGGTGTCCCGGTGGAGGCGACCACCAGCACCGTCTGCTACACCAACTTCTCCGACGTCAACGTCTGCAAGCCGCAGGAGAGGGACTACCAGAACCCGCTGCCCGGGGTCTGGGAGATCGAGGTGGAGTCGCGGCGGACCTCGCCGGCGCTGAACAACCCGTTCAAGCTCCAGGTGCGGGTGCAGGGTCTGGCGGTCGAGCCGGCGCTGGTCGAACTGCCCAGCGTCAAGGCCGGTGAGCCGACCAACGTGAGCTGGGACGTGACGAACGTCTTCGGCCCGGTCTCGGTCAGCGGTCGTAGCGGCGCGCTGACCGGTGTGCGCACCGAGCGTCCGACCATCACCGAGGGTGGCCCCAACCAGGAGTGGACCGTCGAGATCCCGGCGGGCACGTCGACGTTCACCGCCCGGATCGGCAACCCCGCCAACGCGGGCGCCGACCTGGACCTGTTCGTCTACCGGGGTGACGCCGAGGTCGGCCGGGCCGCCGACGGCGACTCGGAGGAGGCGGTGACGCTGACCAACCCACCCGCGGGCACCTACCGCGTCGTGGTGGAGCCGTACGGGGTCGACGGGCCGGGCACCAGCACCGCCTACGACTACTACGACGCGTTCGCGTCCGCGTCGCTGGGCACGATCACCGCCCCGGCGACCGCGGTGCCGCTGATGCACGGCGAGTCGACCACCATCACCGGCACGGTAACGGCGGTGGCCGTTCCGGCCGACGGGCGGCAGCTCTCCGGTGAGCTGGCGATCGTCACCACCGAGGGCGCTGTCGTCGGCCGCGGCACCGTGTCCATCGGTGCCGTGAACTGATCAGGCCGTAACACCAGCAGGAGCCCGTCCCCGGATCCGGGGGCGGGCTCCTGTGTCAGAGCGTGGGGTTGCTGAGGGCCCGGGTCGCCTTGAGCGGGCCGGCCCCCGACGGCGTCAGGACCGGTGGGCGGCTGACACGACGAACGGTGTGCCCTGCTGGCAGGTGGTCATCATGCCGGGCTCCACCCGACCGGTGACCTCGACCTGCGCGCCGGGCGTCAGCACGTCACGGGGACCGCCGATCAGCAGGTAGCCGTCGAGCAGCACGCAGCCGGGCTCCACGCCGCCCTGCACGGTGCCGCTCAGGGTGGTCGCGCCGACTCCAGGGGGCGTGCTGGGGCCGCCCGGCTTCGGGGCCCTCGGAGTCTTCGAGCTGGCGGGCGGAGTGGGATCGGCTGTCGACGGCGAAGCGGTCGGGTCGGGCGTGGGCGGGCTGGTCACCGGCTGCGCTCCCGTCGGGGTCGGAGTGGGTGTGCCGCCTCCGGCGTCCTGGCTGCCGCAGGCGCTCAGCGCCACGCAGACGGCCAGCGCGGAGACGGCGAGCCGAAGAGTCCTCATGCCGAATCTGACGTACGCCGGGTCGGGTTCGTTCCCGCGTTCAGCCGCGAGCCGCGGCGGCCTTCATGTCCCGCTTCAACTCCTGCGGAAGCGAGAACGTGAGCCGCTCGTTGGCGGTGGTGATCTCCTCGACGTCGCCGAAGCCCCGGGCGGCGAGGTAGGCCAGCACATCCTGGACCAGGTCGTCCGGGACGCTCGCGCCCGAGGTCAGGCCGACCGTGGTGGCGCCCTCCAGCCAGGCGTCGTCGATCTCGTGGGCGAAGTCGACCAGGTGACCGGCGCGGGCGCCCGCGTCCAGGGCGACCTCGACCAGGCGAACCGAGTTGGAGGAGTTGGTCGAGCCGACGACGATCACCACGTCGCAGTCGGCGGCGATCTCCTTGACCACGTGCTGCCGGTTGGAGGTGGCGTAGCAGATGTCGTCGCTGGGCGGGGACTGCAGCAGCGGCAGCCGCTGCTTGAGGCGGGCCACCGTCTCCAGCGTCTCGTCGACCGAGAGCGTGGTCTGGGAGAGCCAGACCACCTTCTCCGGATCACGGACGGTGACTTTGTCGGCACCGTCCGGACCGTCCACCAGCTGGATGTGGGCGGGGGCCTCACCGGCGGTGCCGATGACCTCCTCGTGCCCCTCGTGACCGATGAGCAGGATGTCGTAGTCCTCGGCGGCGAACCGCTTCGCCTCGTGGTGCACCTTGGTGACCAGCGGGCAGGTTGCGTCGATCGCCTTCAGTGAACGGGCCTTGGCCTGCTCGTAGACCTCGGGAGCGACGCCGTGCGCGGAGAAGATGACTGTGGAACCCTCCGGCACCTCCTCGTTCTCCTCCACGAAGATGGCGCCCTGGGCCTCCAGGGTCTGCACGACGTGCTTGTTGTGCACGATCTGCTTGCGCACGTAGATCGGGGCGCCGTAGAGCTTGAGCGCCTCCTCGACGGTCTGCACCGCGCGGTCGACGCCAGCGCAGTAACCGCGGGGCTTGGCCAGGAGCACGCGCTTGCCGGTCCGGGGGGTCGCCTCAGCCTCAGTCACCCGCCCATCCTACGTGCCCCCCTCAGAACCACCACCGAACCCGAACCCCCGTACCGCCCTGGTGATCAAGAGGTTTGCGTCAAAAACGCGCCCAACGCTGACGCAAACCTCTTGATCACCGGGAGGGTCCGTAGGGTGGGCGGGTGACTGAGGGTGGACGGGTGGGCGGCGGCGGGGCCAGCAGCGCTGAGGAGCCTTGGCCGGTGCGGGTGGTCAGCCAGAAGGTGGGGGCGTGGATCGCCAAGCTGGGCTGGGTGTGGGTGGACGGGCAGGTAGCGCAGATCAGCCGCCGTCCCGGAGCCAGCACCGTGTTCCTCACCCTGCGTGACCCGTCGGCGGATCTGAGCCTGACCGTCACCACCAATCGGGACGTGCTGGACGCCGGCGCGCCGGAGCTGCGCGAGGGTGCCCGCGTGGTGCTGCACGCCAAGCCGGAGTTCTACGCCGCCCGGGGCACACTGAGCCTGCGGGCCGACGAGATCCGCCAGGTGGGGCTCGGGGAGCTGCTGGCCCGGCTGGAGAAGCTCAAGAAGCTGCTCGCCGCCGAAGGGCTCTTCGACAGGGCCCGCAAGCGCCGACTGCCGTTCCTGCCCGGCCGCATCGGCCTCATCACCGGTCGCGCGTCGGCGGCCGAGCGGGACGTGCTGACCAATGCCCGGCGGCGCTGGCCCGCTGTGGAGTTCCGCACTGTCAACGTCGCCGTGCAGGGCCCGTCCGCGGTGCCCCAGATCGTGGACGCGCTCAGGGTGCTGGACGCCGACCCGACCATCGACGTGATCATCATCGCCCGGGGCGGTGGCGGCATCGAGGATCTGCTGCCCTTCTCCGACGAGGCACTCTGCCGAGCGGTGTTCGGCTGCCGTACCCCGGTGGTCAGCGCGATCGGCCACGAGACCGACGCGCCGCTGATCGACTACGTCGCCGACGTCCGCGCCTCCACCCCGACCGACGCGGCCAAGCGGGTCGTCCCCGACCTCACCGAGGAGGTACGCCTCATCGGCCAGGCCCGGCACCGCCTCGAACGGGCGGTCCGCAACCTGGTGGACCGGGAGACGCACCGGCTCGACGGGCTGCGGTCCCGGCCGGTGCTGGCCCGGCCGCAGGTGATGGTGGACCAACGGGCGACCGAGCTGACCGCGTTGCGTCAGCGGGCCGGCCGCTGCCTGGAACACCGGCTCTCCGCTGCCGACGACGACCTGCGGCACACAGTGGCGCGGCTGCGTGCGCTCTCCCCCGCCGCCACCCTCGACCGGGGGTACGCGATCGTGCAGCGCGCCGACGGCCACGTGGTCCGCGCGGCGGCGGAAGTCGGCAAGGGCGACCCGCTGCGGGTACGGCTGGCCGACGGTGAGCTGGCCGCGACGGTGGACGGCTGAGCGGCGACCCGGTGGGACGGTCGAGTGGCAGCGCGATGGAACGGCTGAGTGGCGACGCGGGGGGCCGGGGAGCGATGTGTTGAGATGGACGCGATGACTGACGACACGAAGGCCGGGCCGGACGAGCGGCTCAGTTACGAGCAGGCCCGCGCTGAGCTGGCCTCGGTGGTCGAGCGGCTGGAGGCCGGTGGCACCTCGCTGGAGGAGTCTCTGGCGCTCTGGGAGCGTGGCGAGGCGCTGGCGGTGATCTGTCAACGCTGGCTGGACGGCGCGCGGGCACGGATCGACGCCGCCCGGCAGGAGCCGGCTTCCTGACCGCAGGCTGGACCAGCACCGCCCGCGCCGGGAGCCGTCGCCAAGATCCGCGCAACATCCGAGATGGTGGTGTCTCCCACGTCCTGGAGGCAGCACCATCCGGGAAGTTGCGCGGATCTTGGGCCTGGCGAACAGCGACCACGGGTGGGGCAGCCGAGGCCGCCCCACCCGCGTACGTCAGTTGAACAGGTTGTACAGCTCGGCCGGGGCCTCGACGACCTGGTCCGCCGGCGGCTTCTGCGCGGCGGTGGCGGCGCCGTAGTCGGAGTACGTCATCTTGATCTCCTGGGCGGCGGTCTGCCCGGCGGCCGGCAACTGCAGCACGAGCTCGCTGAGCCGACCCTGCGGGTCCACCTTCGCGGTGAACGGCACCGTCTTCGCCTGGGTACCCAGCGCGGCGATCGTCGCGGCGTTCAGGGAGCCGGCCTCGGCGGCCTTGGTGACGTCGATGGTGCCGGCGTACGCGCCGGTGCCGGTGCTGCGTACCTCGGTGATGCCCTGGGTCAGCACCGCGCTGCCCGCCGGGTCGACCTTGTCGAAGTCGAAGCCGAGGTTGCGGTTGCCCTTGATCCGGGCCTGGTCCAGGTGCTGGTACTTGCCGAGGTTGAGCTGCTTGATGGCGGGCAGGCTGTTGGCGGTGGGGCCGCTCAGCTCCAGCTTGACCCAGCTGTCCGGCTTGAAGTGGATCACGTCGAGCTTCATCGCCAGGTCGGATGAGGGGCCGCCGATGGCGATCTTCATCGCGGCACTCTGGCTCGGCTGGTGCACCTGCCCCTCCACCGTCGACCCCGCACCGGCGAGGGCGAACCGGAAGTTGCCGTTGCTGATCTCCTTGGTGGAGTTGAGCAGCGCCTGCTTGGCGTCACCCGCCGCCGGGGCACCGGACGGGCTCGCCGTGCCGGACGCGGTCACCGTCGGGGTCGCGGTCGAGCCGGCGGTGCCGGTGCCACCGCTGGCGCAGGCGGCCAGGGCGGGCGTGATCAGAGCGGCGGCCACCAGGCCGGCGCCGAGTCGTCGGACAGTCATACGTGTCTCCCAAGAGGGTCACCCGACGACCTGGGCGGCGCCGGAAACCGGGCGACGCAGCAGCACCGTCGGCTGCGTCGCGCGATCCGGGCCGAGCAGCGCGCCCGGATCACTCCCTCTCTGTTCCCTGTTGACGCGTCGGACAATCACCCTTCTGTCCGGTTGTTGCTAAGCAACCGGCGCCGAGTGCGTCCGAGAGGCGGGGTCGGGGAGGCCGCTGGCCCCCCGACCCCCGTACCGACTACTTGAACATCTCGTACGTCTCGGCGGACGCCTCGACGACCTTGTCAGCCGGCGGCTTCTGCGCGCCGGCGCCGGTCCCGTAGCCCGAGTAGCCGATCTTCACCTCGTGCGCGGCGGCCTCGCCGGCCGCCGGCACGGAGATGGCCAGTTCGGTGAGCCGGCCCTGCGGGTCCAGCTTGGCGGTGAACGGCAGCGCCTTCGCCTGTGCGCCCAGGGCCTTGACGACCTCCTCGTCAAGGGCGACCGAATCGACGGCAGCCGAGATGTCGATCTTGCCGGCGTAGACGCCCTCGCCGGTCTTCTGCACGTCGGTCACGCCCTTGAGCAGCGCGTCGCTGGAGATCGGGTCGAGTGACTCCGGGTCCAACTGCAGATCCTTGATGCCCTCGACCTTGGTCTTGTCGAGGTGCTGGTACTTGCCCTTGTTCTTCGCCACACCAGGGACGGCGCCCGCCAGGGCACCGCCGAGGTCCATCTTCACCCAGCTCTCGGAGTCGATGTAGACCAGGTCCATGTCGATCGACACGTCCTGTGACGCGTCACCGAACTTCATCCGGAACTGCGCACTGTTGCTGGGCTTGTGCACCAGACCGCCACCGGTCATCTCGGCACCCGCAACGGTGAAGGTGAAGTCACCCTTGGCCAGTTCCTTGGTCGAGGCGAGCAGAGCCTCCTTCGGGTCGGCCGGGACCGCTGGCGCGGAGGGGCTCGCGCCGGCGGTCGGCTCGGCGGCGTCGGACTTGCACGCGGCCAGGCCGGGGACGAGCAGGGCGGCGGCGAGGAAGCCGAAGCTCCACCGTCGAATGTTCACGAAGATCTCACTTCGAAGCAGGGGGGTACGTCCGGCGGCGACACCTGCCGGACCTGAGCCGGGGCAGCCTAACGGATCTTGATCCTCGCTCACGTCCGCCGATCGGTAGATCCCCCGTCAGCGCAGCGAGCCCGCCAACTCGCGCAGTTCGTTGTCCCGGGCGTCGCCGACGACGATCACCGTACGGTTCGGCTCCAGCAGGACCAGCGCCTGCTGGTTGTCCCGGGCCGTGTAGCGCTGCCAGTTGCGCCCGGCCAGCTCGGTGGGCCCCTGCGGCTGGGCCTGGCCGGTCAACTCGGCGGGCAGCAGTCGCTCCGCAGGCACGTTGCTCTGCAGGAGCTGGACACCCCGTCCCTCCGGGGTGAGGTAGCCGAGCCGCAGGTTCGCGCCGCCCTCGACGGTCTGGTAGCGGGCGCTGACCGTCGACCAGTCGGAGCCGAGCCCTTCCGGCTGGCTCACCGGAAACACGTTCGCCGACCGGGCCTGCTCGATGGCCGGGGCCGGATCGACAGTGGTCGGCTGGTCACCACCGAGGAAGCCCCGGTAGAACGCCAGCAGCAGCGCGATCGGGACGAGCAGCACCAGCAGCGAGATCGCCATGTCCTTCGGCGAGCGCTCGGACTTGCCGGACGTCATTCGCGGCGGCGGCGTCGGATCGGTCGCGGCAGGCTCACCACCGGGGCCGGTGGGGGCGTCGACCGGCGGCTGACCGTCGGGCGGCGTGCTGTCGGCGGGGGCGCGGTCGGCTGGCTGTGCGGGTTCCACCCCTCCATCTTCGCAGCAGCCCGACCGGCGGTATCCGGGCCATCACCGCCCCGCGCCGACGCCGGGTCGGCCATCGTGTGAGGATCAGCGACAAAGCCGGCAGCGGGGACCGCCCCGCTACCGGTCGTCCCCGCACCGTCGCGAGGAGGAGCAACCGTCATGACGAACACCAGGACGCGGATCCCACAGGATCTCGACCGAAACCTCGCCCTCGACCTGGTACGGGTCACCGAGGCCGCGGCGATGGCCGCCGGCCGGTGGGTGGGTCGGGGCGACAAGGAGGGCGGCGACGGAGCCGCCGTCGACGCGATGCGCAAGCTGATCAACTCGATCCAGATGCGCGGCGTGGTGGTGATCGGCGAGGGCGAGAAGGACAACGCCCCGATGCTCTTCAACGGCGAACACGTCGGCGACGGCACCGGCCCGGAGGTGGACGTCGCGGTCGACCCGGTCGACGGCACCACCCTGATGAGCAAGGGCATGCCGAACGCGGTGGCGGTGCTCGCCGTCTCCGAGCGGGGCGCGATGTTCGACCCCAGCGCCGTGTTCTACATGGAGAAGCTCGCCGTAGGCCCGGCGTACGCCGACGTGATCGACATCAACGCCGGCGTGGCCGAGAACGTGCGCCGGATCGCCAAGGTCAAGGGCACCGACGTCTCCGAGGTCACGGTCTGCGTACTGGACCGCAGCCGGCATGACGACCTGGTCGCGCAGATCCGGCGGACCGGGGCGGGCATCCGGTTCATCTCCGACGGTGACATCGCCGGCTCCATCGCCGCCGCCCGGGGCGAGTCGGACGTTGACGTCCTGATGGGCATCGGCGGCACCCCGGAGGGCATCATCTCCGCGTGCGCGCTGAAGTGCATGGGTGGCGCGATGCAGGCCAAGCTGTGGCCGCGCGACGAGCAGGAGCGGGAGAAGGCGATCGCCGCCGGGCACGACCTGGACCGGGTGCTGGGCACCGACGACCTGGTCACCGGTGACAACTGCTTCTTCGTGGCGACCGGTGTCACCTCCGGGGATCTGCTGCGCGGGGTCCGCTACCGGGCGGGTGGCGCGTACACCCAGTCGATCGTGATGCGCTCCAAGAGCGGCACCATCCGGGTGATCGACTCGTACCACCGGCTGGAGAAGTTGGCGCTCTACTCCGCTGTCGACTTCGACGGTCGTCCGCTGGCCGAGCAGGAGTGACGAACACCGACACGGCGGCCCCGCAGGTCCTGTCGGCCACCCGCCGGATCACCGGTGTCGCGCTGGCATCGGTCTCCGGGGTCGCGGTGGCGGTGCAGTCGCGCATCAACGGCGAGCTCGGGGTACGCCTCGCCGACGGTTTCGCCGCCGCTGTGGTGTCCTTCGGCCTGGGCCTGGTGGTGCTCCTGGTGCTGGTGCCCGCCACTCCCGGCGGGCGGCGTGGCCTGGCCGCGTTGCGGCGCGCGCTCGCGGGCGGTGCGTTGCGGCCCTGGCAGTGCCTCGGCGGGATGTGCGGGGCGTTCCTGGTGGCCACCCAGGGTCTCACCATCGGTTCGCTGGGCGTGGCCGTCTTCACGGTGGCGGTGGTGGCCGGCCAGACCGGCAGCAGCCTCGCCGTGGACCGCGCGGGGATCGGGCCGACGGGCCGGCAGCCGGTCACCCGACAGCGGCTGGCCGGGGCGGGGCTCACCGTGCTGGCGGTCGTCCTGGCGGTCGGTGACCGCCTCGAGGACCCGGGCATGCTGGCGTTGGCCCTGCTGCCCCTGCTCGCCGGGGTGGCCATCGCCTGGCAGCAGGCGGTCAACGGACAGGTGCGGGCGGCGGCCGACAGCGCGTTGACCGCCACCCTGGTCAACTTCGCCGTCGGCACTGTCACCCTGCTCGTGGCGTTCGCGATCGACATCGCGGTACGCGGTTGGCCCACCGGGCACCTGCCCACCGAGCCGTGGCTGTACCTGGGTGGTCCGATCGGCATCGTGTTCATCGCCATCGCCGCCGCGATCGTGCGGTTCACCGGGGTGCTGCTGCTCGGTCTGGCCACCATCGCCGGGCAGATCGTGGGCGCGGTCCTGCTGGACGTGCTGCTACCCACCGCGGCCTCGCACCCCGGCCCGAACACCCTGCTCGGGGCGGCTCTGACAATGGTGGCCGTGTTGGTCGCCGCATTGGCCCCACCCGCCCGCCGCTGACCACCAACCGTCGGGGTCGGGGGTCAGTGCGGCGGCACCTGCTGGTGCGATTGGGCCGGGTACGGCGGGTACGGCGGAGTGGGCAGGTAGTAGGGCCTGTTCCGTCGACCGCGCGGCAGGGTCCGGTCGACCAGCCCGGAGATCCGGACGGCCAACAGCAGGCCCGGCACGGTGGCCAGGAGGGCCAACGACACCGCCCACCGGGTCTGCGGCGGGTTGCCGTACAACCAGCCGATCAGCGGCACTCCGGTGAGGAGGACGGTGAGCGCGAGGCCACCCAGCATCCAGCCGAACCAGCGTGCCGTCGCGCCCGCGTACCAGGCGCGGACGGACAGGACGATGGCCGGCAGGATGCCCAGCGGCAGGATGGCGAACAACACGAACGGCCCCGCGAGGAAGTCGTCGGATCGCTGCCAGAGAGCCGTCAGCACGAGACCCGCGAGCAACATCGGCAGGCTGCCGACGATCCCCCACGAGTTCTCGCCGACCGCACGGCGGATGGCCAGAGCGCTGGCGACCAGAGTGACCGTCGCTCCGAGAGTCAACGCGAGCAGGACGGCGAGCAGCAGATCCATCTGCCGGTTGCCGGGGCTACTGCCGTCCAGGCTGGGCGGATCCTCCCAGTGGATGGCGGTGCGGCCCTCCTCGAAGAGGAAGCCGTCGCGCTGCCACCCGCCGTCCGGCGGGCGGCGGAGGAAGCCGTCCCGGCCGTTGGCGACCAGCACCTCGTGGCCACCACTGGCGAGGGGATAGACGACCAGTTCCCGGGAGGCGAAGTGCCGGCCGATGTCGCCCGGGTTCGGTGAGCGGCGAGCCAGTGCCTCGCGCTGCCCGTCCGGCACCTCCCAGGCCACCCGCCAGGTGACACCGGCGTCGTCGCTCTGCTCCACCCGCAGGTGCCCGGTGACCACCCGGTAGCAGCGGCGGGAATCGTCGGGTGCACAGGCCTGCTTGCGCGGCGAGTCCTGGTTGTTCAGCCGCTGCTTCTCGTCCTCCGTGGCTGCCCGCCAGGTGGCCGCGCCGCTGTCGCTGACCGCCCACTCTCCGTCCAGTGGACTGGTCGGCCAGTCCGACATGCTGTAGCCGCTGCCGACCGAGATCGCGGGCTTCCCGTCGAGCGTCGTGGCGCCTACGGCGTACGGGTAGTAGACGGCGCTGGTGGCGGCCACGGCCAGCACCGCCGGCGGCAGCACGACGAGCATTCGGGCCAACCGCGCGGCCCGTTGCCGCACCGGCCGCTCCCGGGCCCGCGTCCAACTCCACCAGGCCAGGCCGAGGGCCGGCACTGTGAGCAGGTCGGTCCAGTCGGCCCGGACCAGCGACGGTCCGGCCAGCACGGTCCAGGCAGAGGAGGCGAGCTCGGCCGCGTACCCGCTGGATTTGACGACCGCGAACCCGGCGCCCACCGCGACCAGGCCGGCCACCGCGGCGATCCGGGCCGGCAGCCGCGGCACCAGGAGGGTCAGCAGCACCGCGACCAGCGGCGGAGCGAGCACCAGCCCGGCGACGTCGCTCAGCTTGCCGCTCAGCAGCCCGGGAAAGGCGGGCTTCAACACGTGGTCGTTGACGACCAGCAGGACCAGGGCGAGCAGCGTGGTGGGGTGGCAGAGCCAGGACAGTGTCGTCGATGCGCCGTCGTGCCGTGCCTCGAGACCGGTCATCCCCTCAGGGTCCGGTGAGCGCGTCTCGGTCCGGCTACGGACTGGTCTGCTTCCGGTACCGACGGTCAACCTGCGTCGGAGGAGTGCCCCGGGAAGAGGTGTGCGCTCGGGTCGATCGCCACGGCCGCGTTGTTGACGGCTGTCGCGGCCTCGCCGAAGCCGGTCGCGATCAGCCGGACCTTGCCCGGGTATTCGGTGATGTCACCCGCCGCGAAGACCCTCGGCAGGTTCGTCGCCATCGCGCTGTCCACCAGGATGTGCCGGCGGTCCAGGTGGAGCCCCCACTCGGCGAGAGGGCCCAGGTCGGCGGTGAAGCCGAGGGCCGCGACCACGACGTCCACCGGCAGGGTCTCGGCCGCGCCGCCGCGCACTGTCACCTCTGCGCCGGTCACCGTGCCATCCCCGAGCAGCCGGCTGACCTCGGCGTTGACCACCACTCGCACCGGCAGCGACAGCACACGGGCCACCGTCGAGGCGTGTGCCCGGAACTTCTCCCGCCGGTGCACCAGGGTCACCGAACGGGCCAGCGGTTGCAGCGCCAGCGCCCAGTCGAAGGCGGAGTCGCCGCCACCGACGATCAGCACGTCCCGGTCGGCCAGCTCGGCGGGATCGGTGACGAAGTAGACGATGCCCGTGCCGGGAGCGCCGTCGGCGCACGGCAGCGGCCGAGGGCTGAAGCTGCCGAGCCCACCGGTGATCACGACAGCTCCGCACTGAAGCTGCTCGCCGCCGGCCAAACCGAGCACCGGACGACCATCGGAGTACGCGAGTTTCTCGGCTCGGGTGCCGAGCAGGTACTGCGGACTGAACGGAGCTGCCTGGGCGACCAGGTTGGCCACCAGGTCGCGGCCCTTGACGGCGGGGAAACCGGCCACGTCGAGGATCAGCTTCTCCGGGTACATGGCGGTGACCTGACCGCCTGGCTCCGGCAGCGCGTCGATCACCGCCACCGAGAGACCCCGGAACCCGGCGTAGTACGCGGCGAAGAGACCGGCCGGACCGGCCCCGATCACGGCGACATCGACCTCACGCATGGCGTACCGTCGCTTTCCGCTTACGGATCAACGCTTGCTGATCTCGACCGTAGGCGGGCGGCGGCGGTCGGGCAAGCACGTCCCAGGGGCGCGCCGGAGAATCGGTCAGGGCAGGCTGAGCGTGGAGCCCGAGTAGTCCGGACCCTCCACCGTCGGCCGCCGTCGCCGGAACAGGATCGCCGCGACGACCCCGCCGAGCAGCCCGAACAGGTGGCCCTGCCAGGAGATCCGCTCGTCGGTGGGGAGGATGCCGACCAGTTGCCAGCCGTAGAGCAGGCCGACCAGGAGGACGACGGCGAAGTTCCACCAGCTCCGCTCGACGATGCCCCGGGTGAGCAGGATGCCGAGGTAGCCGAAGATGACGCCGCTCGCGCCCACCACCACCGAGTTGGGCGAGCCGGTGAACCAGACGCCGAGACCGCTCACCAGGATGATAACGAGCGTCGACCAGAGGAACCGGCGGGCTCCGGCGGCCAGGACGAACGTGCCCAACAGGATCAGCGGGATGCTGTTGCTGTAGAGGTGGTCGAAGCCGTGGTGCAGGAACGGTGAGAAGAAGACACCGTCCAGCCCGTCGATGCGTTGCGGGATGATGCCGGCCGTGGCGTCCAGGCCGAACGCGAGGCCCTGGTCGGCGGCCTCGATGAGGAAGAGGAACGGGACCACCGCGCACATGGCGACGAAGGCCCGGCCGAGCGCGGCGTAGAACGCCTCGGTGCCGAACCGGTAGGGGTCGCCACTTGACGGGTGCAGGGTCACGCTACAACTGCTATCAGCAAAAGCGGGCGACCGCCACTCGCGTCCCGTTCGAGCAGACCGGTGTACACGCGACGGCGGGGCGGTGGCTTGCCACCCGCCCCGCCGTCGAACCGTCAGTAGCTGCCGTTGTTCTGGAAGTACGTCCAGGCGCCACAGGGCGTCTTGTACCTGCCCTTGATGTAGCTCAGCCCCCACTTGATCTGGGTGGCCGGGCTGGTCTGCCAGTCGGCGCCGAAGGCGCTCATCTTGTTGCCCGGGTACGCCTGCGGGATGCCGTACGCGCCGGAGGAGGAGTTGCGGGCCTTGTGGTTCCAGCCGCTCTCCTTGTTCCAGAGCTTCTCCAGGCAGGGGAACTCGGCGATGCCGAAGCCGCTGTCGATCATCAGCGCGCAGCCGATCTTCCGGTTGCCGCTGTATTCCTCGCAGGACGCGGGGATGGGCCCGTCGTACGGCTTCGCGGGAGCGTTGGCCGCGTCGCGCTCGCGCTTGCGGGACGCTGCGGCTGCCTCGGCCCGGCGGGCCCGCTCGGCGGCCTCCTTGGCGGCCTGTGCCGCGCGCAGTTTGGCCTGGTATTCGGCGGCCCGCTGCTGGGCGAACTTGACCTGGTTCGTGGCCTGCCGCTCGCGCTGGTACGCGAGATCGGCCCGGTCAACCTCGTGGCTGACCTGCTCGGCCAGGCCCTGTTGCTGGGTTTCCCGGTTTTCGCCCAGGTAGAAGCCACCGGCTACGCCCACGGAGAGCAGCGCCACGGCGGCCGTACGGGCACCCAACCGGCTCCACAGCCGACTCACGAAGTGGTCCCTTCGTCGGGGGCAAGGACGCGGCCCGGTGCCGACCGCAGGTGGGCCGTCAACCGTGCCACGAGCGCCCCGACCGATTGCCGGTCGCGCCGACGCACCGACCGCCGCCGATGTCGTTCCGTTCGGGACGAACGATCACCAACGATGCTCATGGTGCGTGGACGCTCGTGGGACACGATTGCGCACAGTGAGGCCGTTGGGAAACCAACCGACCTCTTTGTGATCTGCGCCACGTCTAAAATATAGACAAAGAGCCCCAAAAAGTCATCAGATCGGGATGTCCTCCAGTAGATCGGTCACCATCGCCGCGATCGGCGACCGCTCCGAGCGGCTGAGCGTGACGTGCGCGAAGAGTGGGTGGCCCTTGAGCGCCTCGATGACGGCGGTGACCCCGTCGTGCCGGCCGACCCGCAGGTTGTCCCGCTGGGCCACGTCATGGGTGAGCACCACCCGGGAGCCCTGCCCGATCCGGGACAGCACCGTCAACAGCACCCCACGTTCCAGCGACTGGGCCTCGTCCACGATCACGTACGCGTCGTGCAGGCTGCGCCCCCGGATGTGGGTCAGCGGCAGCACCTCGAGGATGCCCCGCGAGGTGACCTCCTCCAGCACGTTCTCGTGCACCACAGCGCCGAGCGTGTCGAAGACCGCCTGCGCCCAGGGCGACATCTTCTCCGACTCCGAACCCGGCAGGTAGCCCAACTCCTGACCGCCGACCGCGTACAGCGGGCGGAACACGATCACCTTCTTGTGCCGGCGACGCTCCATCACCGCCTCCAGCCCGGCGCAGAGCGCCAGCGCCGACTTGCCGGTGCCGGCCCGGCCGCCCAGCGACACGATCCCGATCGACTCGTCGAGCAGCAGGTCGAGCGCGATCCGCTGTTCGGCGGAACGGCCGTGCAGACCGAACGCCTCCCGGTCGCCCCGGACCAGACGCACCGACTTGTCCGGTAGCACCCGGCCGAGCGCCGACCCACGCCCCGAGTGCAGCACCAGACCGGTGTGACAGGGCAACCCGGCCGCCTCGTCGAGGTCGAGCGTCTCGCCGCCGTACAACTGGCCGATCTGCTCGTCGCTCAACTCCATCTCGGACATGCCGGTCCAGGTGGGGTCACTGGCCTGGCCGTGGCGGTACTCGTCGGCGCGCAAACCCACCGAGGCCGCCTTGACCCGCAGCGGCATGTCCTTGCTGACCAGGGTGACCTCCCGCCCCTCGGCGGCGAGGTTGAGCGCGACGGAGAGGATCCGTGCGTCGTTGCTCTCGGTACGGAAGCCGGGCGGCAGCACCCCGTCGTCGGTGTGGTTCAGCTCCACCCGCAGAGTGCCGCCCACGTCGTTGGCGGGCACCGGCGTGTCCAGCCGGCCGTGCCGGATGCGCAGGTCGTCGAGCATTCGCAACGACTGCCGGGCGAACCAGCCCAGCTCGGGATGGTGCCGCTTGCCCTCCAGCTCGGTGATGACCACCAGTGGCAGCACCACCTCGTGCTCCGCGAACCGGTGGAACGCCGCCGGATCGGAGAGCAGCACGGACGTGTCCAGGACAAAGGCCTGGCCGGCTGGTCGCGGCTCCTTGGGGTCGGCCAGCGCGGCGGCCGCCGTACGGCGGCTCCTGGTGGCGCGGCGGGTCGTGGCAGTCGCGGCCGGGGTCTGGTCGGCACCGGCGGTGGTACGGCGAGTCGTCACACCCGCAGCTCACCGTCGCCGAGTCCGGGGAAGTCGTCGCCGACGTCGGCCATCCCGTCCACGTAGCCGTCCGTCCACGGCTGCGGATCGCTC